>NZ_CDLCQJ010000113.1:0-7580 GCF_975850365.1 Candidatus Hodarchaeum mangrovi
AGATTGTAAATCCAAATTTAGCATTTTGAAAATTCAACCAGACTATTAGTAATCCTAAAATGGTTGAAACTATTCCAAGACCATAATATTTTCTTTGACCTGTTTTATCTACGATATCTAGACTTGGCCCAAACATTACAAGTCCCAAATATATTGGTAAGAATCTATACCAATTTTCAAAGTCATAAAGGGCTTCAGGATCAACACCTACAAATGTAAACAACAAAAGAAAGAATACAATAAGAACCATGACAGTAAATAAGAGCATTCCTGAAATGAGTTTTTTTGGGTCATCAGTTTTTACTTGAAAATACCCAATTCGTGGATAGGTAAATCGATTACGTAATACTTTACTTAATTGGAAGAAAGCAATAAATGCTACAATTAATAAGCTCATAAACACAGGATGTAAATTGATGGTCCCTGCGGCAAGCAATAGAAAAGCTCCAAGGAAAATGAATGTAAACCCATCGATATAATCATTACGGTATACTTTTTGAGAAATTTCTTTTAAATTAACGCTTTTATGGTTATCAGACATTTTATCCACAGTTAAATCATTCTAAAAGAAGTTATATAAAGCTTTGTAATGCGGAGTACTTTTTCTATTTTTGTACTTTGTGCTTTTTCATTATCAGTAAAAAATGTTGGATTTATTCTTATTCTGGGTTCAGAATGATCACTTCGAACTGATTTTGAGAAAACAGGGAGGCTTAGGAATTCCCTTTGATTATTTAGGCTTATCAATCCTAAGTTTTAGGTTTCTATTACATGGAAGAAGAGATGAGAACTTGTATAAAACCATGATAAACTAGAGTTGTGTCTTTTTATTTTTCCCTTCAGACTGAAGTTTCCTCGCACTTTCTCCATTACTAGTTATTGGAATGGATAACAGGATTCTACTTATCCATATTATGAAGGGGATCATGATTATAGTTCCAATAAAAACAAAAATGCTCCCAATATAGAAACGAGTGAAAATTATTTTTAAAATTGCCACATAGAAGTTGCCATATACCTCGGGTCGAATGAAATTGGGTTCGTAGTTGAACCAGGGTCTGATGAACCATGCCATTTGAGTTCCTATAAATGCTAAGGTTCCTAGGGCGATTATTATTGGTATTAAGTCCTTCAATGTGAGCATTTTTTCTTTTGTCCTTCTTTGAAATTTAACCCCTTCCACCATGAAAACTGTCGTCATCAATCCTCCGAGTCCATAGATGATTAAATTTAAGAGCACCATGAAAGTATAGGAATCGACATCTCTTGGTGAGGTTATCATAAAAAATAGATTTACTGGGACGAATGCGAGGAGAATTGTTGTATAGATGGAGAAACTAGAAAGAACTAGAGAAGTGAGTTGTAAAAAGCTGTTTCTTCCTCCCATTGCCAGATTAACCACGTAATAACTGGGCAGAACTACCGCTATTGAGATCAAAAAGAGTATCGGAATTTTAAGTGCTGAGAAAACTATTTGAAATGGTTCCCACGACCATACTCCCATTGTTGCTCCATAGAACGCTCCAAAGATCACAATCGATAGCGTTGCATCACGAATTATTGCTACTATCCCTTTTTCCTCTATTAGTGCGGTATAAAATTCCTCTTTGTTTCTGAGTATCCTTTCAAATAGAAGTAGATTTACCATTCTCGTCCATTCTATTCTAATAGCACTACTTAGTAAATTTTTCCAAAAATTTGCAGTTAAAAATTTTGAAGGACTATTTTCTATTAGCATCAGTAAGCATTTTTCTCCGTGATTTCTCTTCGTAATCCTTAAGCCATCTTTCTCTTCGTTGTTGAAGGAGTCTTTGTCTGGGATTGCATGCACCCTTTGAATGAAAATAAATCTGGAGAATTGAATCATTTGGATGTTCAGGATGACACATTACAACATATTTATCATCCTCAATTTTCATTCCACAATACAAACAAATCATACGAGTATTGTAAAACTGTTCTTCTTTAATGTAGCTTTCTAGCCAGTCAACAAATGCTTCAGTAGGCCTTGATAGTGGCATCTGTTCTTTTCCATTGGATTCTGTTTCTTCTTTAACTGTTTTATCAAACAATTTCTGGAATAATTCATCAATTTCTTGCCAACTCAATAAGTCCACCAGAAATAAATATGAAAAAAAGAGACCTAGGAAATAGATCGTGCCAAGAGTATCTATAATGTTCATTCAAGTTTTTTTCCCCTCTTTGCTTTAAATTTTTTGGTAGAGTATTGGATTATTACTCTTGAGTGTAAGCACTCGGGTCATTTATGTAATATAGCTTCCAGTCAAATATGTTATTTTCTTAAAATATTATAGAAAAAAAAGTTGGGAAAATTGTTTAATCCAAGTTTCCATATTTTTTAATGAACCAAATAGTTCCTATTACAACAGCTGGGATACCGAAGATGATTAGGACCCATATGAAGACTGTGATCCATGCATCTACAAAATACCCAAAACTTAGGTTTCCAAATTCAGTCGCCCAATTTCCATCAAGAAAGATATAGATACATACACCAATAAACATTAAAAATCCGAATAAACCGCTTCCTTCGCTCTTTCTTCCATATTTTTTCTTATATTCTTCTTCTTTCTTGACTCGTAATTTTATTTCTTCTTTTAGGTCGGGAGCAAATATTCCATACCAAATTATTGCTACAATTATTCCTCCAATAATGAAAGTGGGCAATCCAACAATTACCAATTCCCATAGAATCAGGAATATGACCAATTCTATGACTGTTCCCATTGAAAATTGATCGAATGTCCAGGTTCCTTGACCGCCAATTGGATTTGTATTAATGTACCAATCTAATATTAATATGAATCCTATTATGGCTGCAATTACAATCAATCCGAATATTACAACGAAATACCAATATTGAATGACAAGATTTTTCCAAAATGTTTCGTTGCTCATCTCTTTAGAATTTTCTTCATTTGACATTTTAACCACTTTTTTACTTAATATTTTATTTTTAGCGTTTTGTACAGGCGTAAAAAGTATGTTATTAAATATTACGATCAGATATGCCTTTAAGCAAATAATTAAAGATCTCAATAAACAATTATGTCAATATTGTAGGAAGTAGGAGAGAACATCTACTATTGCAGAAGAACTCCAAAAGCTTTTCTTTCGATATTGCGTTGGAAAAATCTTAATTTTTCATCCAAATATTATGCAATTAGAAATAAGGAGAACGGTAACGGTTCCTAAGTTCAATTGTTCTTACTTTTGATAGTGGTTTTCGTGGGAACTTAGAAATTATACTTATTTTAAATCCAATTAAACCTGATTTTAAAGATAAATTCATTCTTCTATAGGAAAATTTCTCTCAATACTGAATTGATTCCTTCCCCTTTTTTTCTCTATCTTCTATTGGATTAACCCAAATCTATATAAAACCATGACTTTGTTAAAACAAACTCATGTGTCTTACTTGCTATCAACATACTCGGAAAATCTGGTATCTACAGAAAGATGCCTATGATATTACTTCTGGAAAATTTCTGAAAATCTTTCCAGGGAAATTTCGTGAACATTGGTATAATTTCTATGGTGCTCGTTTACAAACCATGGTAGATAATGCCACTTATGATATTGCAGCAAATGCTAATCGGAAACCTTATACTGGACTCAAAAAAGCTTTTTATAATTACTTTGCGAAGAATTTTTTAGGTGGGCAAGTCGCTTCTTCTTTAGACGAATTATTACAAGTGCTTAACAATGCTGAAGACTTATATCTTCATTATTGTAGCTGCAAAAAAGGAGCCTGTGGAGAAGCAGATCTTCGTTGTATTTTTATCAATCATCTTGCACGTTACAACCGTAAACGCCATATCGAGGGCCAAGGACGGTTTATTGATGAGGATGAAGCAAAAGAGTTAATTATTGAACGACGAAGACAAGGGCATTATGGTACGATATTATGGGGAATGCGTCCTAATATTGATAGTATTTGCAACTGTGATCAATACTGTGCTGGACTTTATACCCCTGAAATCCGTTGGGGTTTATTACCGTCATTTACAATCAGTCAAGTGGTAAACTCCGATAAATGTAATGAGGATTGTAATATTTGTCTTACTACGTGCTATTCCAAAGCAATTCGTAAACAAGACGGATTTCAAGTCGAGGCAGTTGATCAGGACAAGTGTATTGGTTGTAATTTATGTGTTGAACGTTGTCCTTATGGGGTTTTTGAAAGTACTCCCCGTAAAATCTATTATGACGCAGCAATTGGGAAAAAAGTTGAGCTTGAGTCGTCAGAAGTTGATTAAAGAACATTACTTCATTTAAACCATCAATTTCTTGAAGTGTTTTTTTGATCTATGTTATTGTTATTGTTCCATTCCATAAATTATGGATTTTAGGGGAAGCTCATTATGGGAATAGAAGCTGCAGTGGAATATATGTTAAAAATGATATCTGATATAAATTCTGATCATATTATGTTGTATGTTCTAGCATGTTTCTACTTTATAGAATTTATTTATCCTTAATAACAATTGTACCTGCGATATAATCGCCAAAACGACGTTTGCCTCGCGTGATTAAAGCGTAAAACGGACAACAGAAACAAAAATTTCTCAGGCAGGAGTTGGAGAGGGTTATTGGTTTTCCATCGGAGAAGTTAACCACTCTGAGCCCAAATAATCCTTTTCAGAAATTTTTTCTTTCTCTGATCAAAATAATCCAGAAAAAGGAATAAATAACTATAAATTTTGGAACCCAGAACTAAAATAATATAAAGGAGCTTTTTTCTTTTATTATGTGTAACCTTCAATCTGCTGTCAAAAATGGGAGGAATCCCCGTGATAAGCAATGAATATCTATTTAAAATCAGTTTGATGGGAAATCCCTTAAAACAGATTATTACAGCAATAGGACAACTGACAGGAAATACTTCCTCAGATTGGGTTAAAAGTGTCGTTGGAGGTATTATTAATACCACTGGAGTCGATGTAATGACTCATCGCATATGGGTGGATTCACAGATGGTAAAACTAGTTCTTTCTCTAATACACCCTGCAGATTTTTTTGAGAAATTACGCCCGACATTTTATCGGGGAGCCTCTGCAGGAATAATTTTCTTTGATAAGGGTGACCGAGCCTCTTTTGAAGCAGTAAACTACTGGTATGCTGAATTTAAATCCATCATAACGAATCCATCGATTCCAATGGTTTTAATTGGATTTCAAACTGATTTTGAGGATGTAACCGATACAGAGGGTCAAATCGCTTCCTCTAAGTTGGGATTAAAGTATATTACAATAACACCCAAGACCAAAGAAGGGATAGCACATATCTGCACACAGCTTGTGCGAGAGGTTCAAACAGAACCCCTGTAATGAATAACATTACTTACATTATAATCCCTATCAAAGTTTACTCCATTTTTGAGGGAATACTAATTGATTCTTCTAGAATCTCTTATTTTTTATCCCAAAAATCATGTTTACTCCCTTTCTCCTCCTTTTTTGAGGATTAACTCCAACCTAATACAATATAATTCTTTCAGTATATGGATTAATATGAAATAATTCTCCCACGATCTTTTTATTTTGTTCTTTTAAATATTCAGAGAGAAAAGTGTGAAAATCTTTGAGTACTAAGTCAGTAATTCGGAATCGTTTTTCTGGAATCCCTTCCTCTACTACAAGATAACCACGGGATTTAAGATTTTCTAAATATAAGTTAATTTCCTTCTTATTGAGAGGTAAAAGTTCAAGAAGCTGGTTAAATGACAACCCTGTTTTACGAGACTTTTTCCTAGCTAAGAGAAGAATAATACAGATTTCGTGTCTACTGAATCCAAATATCCTTTGGAGCTTCTGGATTGTGGTTTCAGCTTCTTTTAACGTCAATCCCATTTGATTAAATTCAGGTAGAATCTTATATAAAACTTTAGATAGAATAACTATCAATACTTCCTAATATAGCAAATATTATTGTTTTGCTTTCGAGTTATTGTTTATTTCTTTTTAAACAAATCCTTTTAATTTATGATACATAATTTGTGAAATAACCTAGTAGAAGCTTTGATTTTACAACTCCTCTCATAAAATAATCGAATAAGTCAAAATATTGAAAACAATTTTACCCTGATACGATTTAGATGTTTTTAGCTAGTTTCATAATGGTTAATCTTATTAATTGAGTATCTCTAGATTTTACTATTTATTTTGAATGGTGAGGTTAAGTGGGATTTTCTCGTTTTCTTAATTCAAATTTTCTTATTCTATTGATTCTTAGTAGTATGATTATGTACAACATTTTTTCTTTTGATCTTCAATGGAACGAGCCCAAAGAAATTCATATAGATTTATCTGAACATATTTCTTATATCAATTCAAATATACATGTTTATCCGATGAAAATCTTTCAAACCACTGATTTTCTATACTATGGCATTTGGTATGTCACAGTATGGGGGGGAGAAGACTTTTCTTTCTTTGGATCGACAAATGATTACAGCTCATGGTCTAATTTAATTAACCTAGACTATCTCTTTTCTAGTATTGAAGGTGAATTAAGAGCTTGTGACTTTGTGGTATTGGAAAACAACTCTCTTGCTCTTCTTGGTATTAAAATTATAACTGAGACTGTGAATGAGACATGGATTACGCATCAAAATTTAGTTATGACGTTATCAAATGATTTAGGCACGAATTGGAGCCCTGTCTTATTAATCAACAATACAAATCTCCCGAGTACTTTTTTTGGTGTTTATTTTAACAATGGTATTAAATTCTGGACAATCGCGAATTATGCTAACCAAAATGTCGAATATGTGTCTTTATGGACTTATAATGAGAGTTTGAAATCAATTTCTCAAACTCATGTATACCAACCTGAATCGTCTGTTTATATTTACAGAGGATCAGCAACTTCTAAGGAAGAATTGTTCTTTTTAGAACACGAGAATAACAATTATCATTTACTTTCTTTTAATGGTTCTGCTTGGAAACGGATTTATATTCCTTTGATTGATAAATACCCAAACATCCTAATTATTTCAACCTCAAAGTTGTATTTAGTTTATTCTTCCTCAGATCATGCATACTATATTGGCAAGCTATCCATTGATAATCAGAGAAATGAAATTACCATTAGTGGTTCAGCTAAAATTATTGCCGCTAGTAATTGGTTTGGTGTTTGGCCAATCTTGAATAGTTCAATTCCAACTTTATTTGTTCTTAGTTATACTGAAGGAGTTGCCTCTGTAACTAAATCCATCAACTGGGAAATTTTAATATTTACAGTTCTTTTTTCTCTATTCTTCATCGTTCTTTGGATATTTCCCTCCACCAGATCATCTTATTCTAAGGAGGAAGAAGAATGAATTATAAGGATCTTTTTAAATTCAATTATAGAAATATTTCTCATTATAACCACCTTCAAATTATTGTTGCACTACTTCTTCAATTACTCATTCCTTTTATGAAGACTAATAGTCTTGATTCGAGCGGTGAAAGCACCAGAACTACGATTCATCTTTTTTATTATTTTCAGGGAGATACCAACAGGCTCTTAATCCCATATATTTTCTTAATTCTACTATTCTTAGCTCTCTACCT
>NZ_CDLCQJ010000114.1:0-19581 GCF_975850365.1 Candidatus Hodarchaeum mangrovi
CTATTAGTTCCCCAGTTCCTATAGATAGTTATATTCAAGAATTAAATAACTCTTGGACTATAACAATAAACCCTAATCAAACTGGTTCTATGGTTCTTGAATTCACATTCTCTTTATTAAATTACCAATCTGCTTTATTTATATTACATATTAACATCATTCCTGCAAATACGAACATTTTTACTACTCTTATTTCACCCACAACAGTATACTATAATGACACTTTAGAGTTCTTTTTATTCTTTGAAAACACAGACTATTCAGAGAATATATCAGGTGTGACCCCAGTACCATTAGATACTAAAGTAAGATTTATTAATCAGACAGGTAACTTTTATTGGTTCAATTTCTCTTCTGAAATGCTTTTGACGGGAATACACGCAATTGATATTTCTTTTTCAGATCCATACTTTGAAGATAATTCGATTGTTGTACAATTTGACGTTTCAAAGGTTCCTAATCATATAACAGATTTAATACCTTCTAATATGACAACAATAGGGGAAATGTCGCTTTTCAACTATACAAATAGCCAAACAATTTCTATAACTTGGATTGATGATTTCAGTGGATTGGGGATAATAGATTATGACATTATTTTTTCAGGAAATGGTTCTTCCTTTATAAGCATTGATTCAAAGCATGATAATGGGACACATTTCTTTATATTTCTAGGTAGTGCGGTTGGGAAATACCAAGTTATAATAACGTTTGAAACTGCATATTATTCTAGTACCAATTATGTTATCTACTTTATTGTATCTGAAATGGAAACAAGAATGATAGATGTGGCGAATCTAGACTATAACGAAACATTAATGGCTGAAGAAATATTTACATTAGTGATCCCCTCATACCAAACATACGGCGGTATTAATATTCTACAAATAGATAATTTGATCTTTTGGATAAATGGAACAGAAGTTTTTGGTCCTGAATTAGAATTAAATCTTAACTCCATGCCTTTTTCAATTAATCTATCCACTTCTGGTTATCACTATGGATTTTATAATTTTACGATTGAGATTTCAACGTTAGGATATCAATTCCAACGTTTTTCCCTTAATGTCACGATAAATGGATGGGAAACTACTATAGATGTAAATGTTGAACCTGGTAATATCATTGAAAGAGGTCAAGAAATTAGCTTCTTCATCACTCTCTCCTATAAAAATCCATTACTAGCTGGTTTTGGATCAACAATTAATCTCATTAATCTTGAGGGGGTTGAAATAACCTTTTCAATTGAACTTAAATATATAAATGGCAGTACCCAATTATTCCAAGAAATAAAAATGACCGATTCATTAGGAAAAACTTCCTATACTATTCCAGGAGCATTTACTAAATCTGCAACAGGATTCACTCAGATTAGAATATCTGCAGGTTCTTCTATGTCTGGTTTACCATATATCTATAGTTTAACGGCTGAAGAGTTAGCAGAGTACAAAATAACTGAAATAATTAATCCTCTTGAAGTATTATTACAAGGAGCGTTATTCTTATCGATTTTAGCAGTTATTTTCTTAAGTGTGTATTCAATTAATAAAAGACGTGTACGTAAAAAATCGATTAAAAGACTAGCTGAATTGAACATTGAACAATCCTTTGAAGATATCAAATCCATACGTCTAATTATTGCTCGTCATGAATCAGGACTTCAGTTCTATTCCGAAAAAACCATTACAGATATGGCAACCGATACCGATGCGCTTTCTGGTATGTCTGCAGCCATTTCTACTTTTATGGAAGAATTATCCGATACAATGACTCATGCTACAGAAGAGCGTGAGAAAGATAAGATCGAAGTAATGTCACGTGAAGGATTACATCTTCTGGTATGGCATGGAAACCAATCTAGCTTAATAATTATCTCTGAAATCAGATTACCAGATTATTTCCAAGGTCGATTGAAAACATTAGGAAGAGAGCTAGAGAATCGATTCTCAGAAGATCTAAAAGATTTTTATGCTACAGATCAGATTCCCAGCCATATAGTCAAGAAAATGGTTCGAAAACATATTCCATTACATTATTTCTGTGCTTTTGTCTTAAACGAAGGTGTTCTGACATTAGATAGTATAAAACTTCCAAAGAAGTATAAATCGATGTTTGAACAAATTAAAGAGATTCGATTTGAAAAGCAGGGTGTCCAGTATTTGTTTTCAGAGCAAATTATTTCACATCTCTCGAAACGATATAAACGAAGTGAAGCTATAAAGTTCTTAGACTATGCAATTGATATTAATCTCTTAATTGAAACAAGTCAAGAAGATATAGCTAATCTCGGGAAAAATTAAGTTTCGGAGTAAATTCTGGTGCAAGATCAAATTTACCGATTCTGGCTCTTAAATCATCAGGGTCTCTATATCATTGATAAAAAATTACCTGCAATGAAAAAAAGAATCGTATTAACCAAACTAGAGGAAGATAATCTAATAGCAGAGATCGTCAATTCTGATCTGCCAGAAAATACCTCTATTTTTACTAAAGAAGTAGAATCTACCTTTACACGATTATATTACCAGAGAAGATATAGTGATCTATTTATTATGCTAGCAGATGAATTAGCAGATATTACCGAAATTGGTAGTGAATTTAATAAATGGGTAGAAAAGAGACAACAGCAACGAGTACAATTAAAAGGAATTGTTTTGGTAGTATTTGATGATCTTGAAGGACCAAAAGTTGAATATAACAATTATTTAGAGGAAGAATCTGCACTATTATTAGCTGTCCAAGGTCAAACTGTTTCATCAATGGGAAGATTTAACGAATATCCTACTGGATTTAAGGACCCACTCAATGTTCCCAATCGAGATGATCTTCAACATTTAAGTTATGACTTTATACAACCAGCTCCAAGTTCACATGATCCTCGTATCGCAAAAATGGGGCGTGTTTCTAATCTTTACTTGATTTTCCCAAAGAATTTTCCATATATTAAAGAAAGTCATTTTAGAGGTTATATTGAAGCCTTCTTGGATGAGTGGGTGCTTAATTGGAATTTATTGCCGGAAGAAGAAAGGAAGGCATTTGATCCCACATTGATGGTTGAATTATTAGAAAATCTTCGAACTACAGTATCTACTGCAATAGATATGGCCACACATGATGAAAGAGAGGTTGCAAAGCTTAAATTGTATATAATGGAATTACTCACGGAAAATAATGTTCTTAATTCACAAATAAGACGATTAAAAGACCGTATCACTAGATTAGAGAACGAACTACGCAAAAAAAAGAACTAGGTAAGAATTTCTACTATTTATTTTAGCATGTCAATGGAAAATTTTAAGTTAATTCGATATTTTAAAAAGAGAGGATTATCTGTAGAAAGTAAGAAGTATCATTTATTCTATATTAATAGATTAATTTTTGTAAAAAATAAAAAGAACTAACGAAATTAAGAGGAATGTTCAGAATGAAAGTATATCATATTCAGGGTAAAAATCTAATTGAAGTTAAACCACCATATGAATTCTTAAACGGAGACGTTTATCTTATTGATAATTCAGATGTGAGTCCAGGTCTAACAAAAAAGGTTTTTATATGGTTAGGTTCTCAAGCTTATGCAGATGACCGAGCTGTAGGAGCTTGGGCGGCAAAACAGCTAGATTTTAAAGATAAGGAAATCGATATAGACACAGAAGTTGAGAGCCAAGAATCTAATGAGTTCAAAGGACTAATTGATTTTACCGTTGTCACAGGGGATACTCCAGGATTTTTAAAGCATATTGAAGTAAAAGAAAACGTTTCATATGCAATGTACAGAGTTCGAGATGCTGATCTCTCTGATGGATCCTCTTCTGATGATATTGTTATCGAAAATGTCCCATTAAAGAAAGAAAGTCTTATTAGTGATGATGTTTTCGTTCTTGATGCATATCATGATTTATATGTATGGGTAGGATCAAATTCTCAGGTTGGTGAGAAAGCTGCAGGAAATCGTTTGGTAAGAAAACTCGATGTAGATCGAGCACGTAACCCAATGGTTTATGCTATCAATGAGGGCTATGAACCCAAAGGCTTTTTCCAATTAATTGAGAAATTAACAAAAAGCAAGGATTTAAGGAAAGATGATGCTAAAGAAATTAGCAAAGGGATTGTAGGAGGTATTGCTGATCTCAAAGCTGTTACTCCTCCAAAAGAAATGCCTGTGATACCTTCTCCAGTTATTCAAGCACCATCTACTACTCCTCCAGAGGTAAAACCACCTACAGAATTATCCGAACCTCCCTCACATGTTGATTTTCCAACTGCCCCCGAACCTTCTCCAATAAAAACGAAAGTAAGTGGTCCAAGACATATTATAAAATTATATTATGTAAATGGAGCTTTTTCAGAAAAGGGAGGAAATGAGGAAGCTGTATTAGAAATAAATGAAGCAAATAAAACTGCTACATTGGTTCTTAATGAAGGAACTAGTCTAATTGCCCAAAGGACAGCAGGAAGACAAGCTCGTGGTATTTGTAAATCAGGATTTTTATTAAGTGCTGGATATAGGATAGGAGCTGAGTGTTCATTAAGTGAGGTCAAAGGTGAACGAGAAATCCATGATAGACTTCTCCAGCAAGGTCATCATTATAGATAGACACTTTAATCTTAATAAATTCCTTAATTCTTTTTTTTCCTTTATCAATAAATTTCTTTTTAAGAGAAACCGAAATTTTTTTCTTAATTTACAGATATTTCTTAAGAAGATTAAAAAAACTTATCAGTAAATTACTATTTTCTTCTGAAGACTGTTCAATTATCAATTGATGTGTTTATCATGCTCATTTTTAAAGAAAAATTGAGTTATGGCATTGGAAGACTTGGTTCTTCAATTACTATGGATTTAGCCGATCTTTTCACTGGATATGTTTATTTTGCGTTTTTTGGATTAGAAGATAATCCTTTCTTAGCTTTCCTAGGTGTTGCTATAGGGAAGATTGTAATTGCTTTTTCTAGTTATCTAGCTGGATATCTCTCTGATCGAACAAAATCTCGATGGGGAAGAAGAAAACCATTTATATTCATCGGAGCTCCTCTGCTTGCACTTATGTTTTTCTTTTTGTACTCCCCACACTTAATACTTCCTTTTGGCAGTGATGATTCATTAATATTTGGATACCTTCTTCTGTTTAATTCCCTTTACCAAGCATTATACGGATTTTTACTTACTCCATTTCAAGCATGGATGCCTGAAATTTCTTCAGAAGAGGAACGGCTAGAAATTAGTGGTTATCAAAATACAGTAAACTTAATAGCTTTTATAATTGGGGCAGGATCAGCCTTTCTTTTGCCTGCGCTTTTAGGGGGAGAATCAGAGCAAGTTGATCTCAATGCATTGAATCCGTTTTTCTCCTTTTTAACAAATGGATTGACAATATCTTTGATAGTAATTCTATTTTCTCTTGCTGTAATGATATTCTTTTTACCTTCTATTATTAATATAAAAGCAAAAGAAATATTCATTCCTCAACCTACATTTTTTGAGGAACTAAGAGTAGTCTCAAAGAATCGAAATTACATTATGTGGACTCTATCACGAGGATTTCTTTCAGTAGCTTTAAGCATGATAATGGGTATTGTTCTTGCATGGATCGATAAAGCGCTCCGTTTCGGAACGATAGAATATTTAATTTTTGGATTGACTTTACTAGCTACAATTTTCTCTGGTTTTCTCTGGTGGATACGCTTTGGAAATAGATCAGGAAAGACAAAGAGTCTTATCATCATAATGAGTTGGATGGCAATTTTTATGCCTTTTACATTTCTTATAGGGCAAATAAGTATATTTTCAGCTATATTACCAATCTCCCCAAACCTAGATGTGCTCCTACAAGCTGTTTTCTTTGTAATATTAGTTGGAATTGGTGTTTCTGGTTTTTATTTATTACCTTATGCAATTGTCGCTGATATAGCAGAGGCAGATGAAAGAATATCAGGAGAATCACGAGCTGGAATTTACTATGGATTCGAATCAATACCTTTGAACTTTTTTCAAGTCATCGGATATTTAATTGTAGGTATTTTATTAAGTGATTGGAGCTCTTTTACTGACTGGCGAGGATTTGAATATTCCCTTGGATATTTATTATGGGGGCCAATTTCAGCTTGTTTCATCGTGATTTCTGTTTTAATTTTCTGGCGATATGTTGATGCAGACCCCTTAAAAAAGAAGTTACCAAAAATCTAATTGAATTAGTCTTTTTCATTCCTTTTTATCAAGTTAAGTAATAGAGGATTACACGATCACTAAGGAAGAAAACATCAAAAAGTATCGAATTGAAAGCTTTTACCAGCCTGTTTATTTGGTTGATGAGCTTTAGTGGAGCAAAAATAGAAATGATTGATATTAAAGTCTTTCGTGAAAATCCTGATATCATACGTGATAGTGAAAAAAAGAGATTTAAAGATCCAGCCCGTGTTGATAAGGTAATTGATTTAGACTTGAAATGGCGAACACTTCTTCAACAGATTAATGATCTTCGAAAGGAACGTAACCAAATTTCAAAGGATATTGGGATTAAAAAGAAGAAAAATGAAGAAACCTTAGCTCTCCAAGAAAAAGTAAAAGAAATTAATTTAGAGATTACTAAATTAGAGATTGATGCAAATGAAAAACTGATTGAAAGAGACAAAATTAGATACTCCATTGGAAATATTATCCTCTCAGGAGTTCCAATTGCTAAAACAGAAGATGGAGATGAAACAATAAGGAGTTGGGGAAGAAAAACGAAATTTAACTTTCAACCAAAAGGTCACACAGAGCTATTAGAATTGTTACAGCTAGCTGAATTGGAAAAATCTTCAGAGATTAGTGGATCTCGTACTTTTTACTTAATGAAGGATCTAGTCTATTTAAATCTTGCATTAATCAGATATGCTGTTGATTTCCTAACCAGCAAACGTGGATTTCTCCCTTATTGGACACCTCCTTTCATGAGAAGAAAAGCCATGGAGGGAGCAAGTGAACTGTCGGATTTTGAAGATACTTTATATTCAGACACTAAAGAGGATGTCTTCTTTATAGCAACCTCGGAACAGACATTAGCTGCACTTCACATGAATGAGCTAATTGAAGTTGATACATTACCTAGAAAATACTGTGGAATCTCTCAATGTTATCGAAGGGAAGCAGGTTCTCATGGAAAAGACACTAAAGGGATATTTCGTGTCCACCATTTTCATAAGGTTGAGCAATTTATATTCTGTAAACCAAATGAATCAGGAATGTTTCACGAAGAATTAATCACCAATGCAGAAGAATTATTTAAAGGGATGAAAATTCCTTATCGAATTGTTAATATTGCAAGTGGAGAATTAAATGATAATGCTGCTAAAAAATATGATTTGGAAGTATGGTTCCCAGCTCAAGGAACCTATCGTGAACTTGTGTCCTGTTCAAATGTTACAGAATACCAAGCCCAAAAATTAAATATTACTTTTGGTAAAGAAGGAGGAAGCAAAGAATTTGTTCATACTCTTAATTCTACGGCAATTGCATCAGAAAGAACAATCTGTGCGATTTTAGAAAACTTTCAACAAGAAGATGGTTCAGTTATCATTCCTAATATTTTAAGACCATATTTAAATGGACAAGAAAAGATAGTTCCACCTTAGAAGAAAAATTTTGAGTAAACATTGACAAAACAATAATTAAAGCGGAAATTTGTATCTGAATATGTTTTAAAAGAATAAATAGCTGTTAGCTATTGTGCTCTTAAAATGTATTCAAAAAATTCGACTGATAATCTAGCAAGATTGGGCATTAATTTTCCTGTAAAAGATTGTGAATTGACTGCAACAGAACAAAAAGTTTACCTATCTCTTTCACTTGAATTTCAAATAATTCTTGACAAGGCTCCAAGCTTTCAAATGGGAGCATATCAATGGAATCAAATTCTTCCAGATCGCTTGCAGAAATATGGTTTAACAGAGGAAGCATGGGAAAAGATTTCAAATGTAGGTGACAATTGTGAATCTCTTCAGGGGGAACTTGCGAAATTAGTAGAGGAACTTGAGAAATCATTATAAGTTTTTACACGAGTATCTGCCCATTTATAATGATTCATAAAATGAATAGTCTAAATAAATAAGCTACTGATAAATAATAATCCTGTTGACCACCATAAGGACCATCTTGAATACTTCCTCCCTTTAGTTGCTGTTTCAAGATTTGGATTAGGAACTAAGACATAAAGAGTATATAATATTAAAATAATTAAGAAAGAATATCCAACAATAAAAACTACATTATTTTTAAAGCCATAAAATATTAGAAGACTCCCAGAAATAATGGCAAATACATAGAATAATCCAGATAGGTATGCAGCAAATTTTGCACCTTTTACAATTGGAACTGAACGTTTTCCTGTCTCTTTATCTCCAGAAATATCCATAATGTCTTTTAGTACTTCCCTTGCTAATGCTAAGAAAAAAATAAAGACACTCAAGATTAAAACATTTATTAATACCCAGTTGCTATTTGCTCCAACTAAGAGTGCTCCCATTAAAAATGGAAAAATATATCCAAGACTCACCCAGATATTTCCAATTAGTCCATAAGACTTGATTTCAATATTATAACCAATTCCAATGCCAATGAAAATGATTGTTGCAGGGATTAACAAAAGAGATAAATGAAAGATAAAAACTTCTATAAGAACAATCAGAAAAGCTAGAGTATAACATAAAATAGCTAAGTTTCTTGCTTGTTTGGGAGATACAACGCCTCTAACTAACGGTCTATCAATTCGGTTGTTGATTCTATCATTTTCGAAGTCAAAAAAATCATTTATTACATGATTTCCCCCAATTAGAAGAAAAGGAATTAAAAGACCAATGACAAGACCTTCAAAAGGAACTACATCATTATTAAATAAAAAGTTTAATATGTCCAATGGTTCAATTTCAGGTTGAAGGACTCCATTTAATCGGTAGCTTAAATAACCAGCAATTATGACAACTATACTAGCTAAAATGCAGAGACTTAACCGTAATAAGTCAGATATATCTTTTAATAGTGACATATTGATAAACCATGAAGATTTTTTTCTACTTGTTGATAAACTTCACGGTTTTGTAAAAAAGGAAAAAAAGAAATAGGAGAAATCATGCTTTTAAAGGAAAGAAAGCTTATCTACTTGATCCTGCATCGCAGTAAGTTTATCTCCAGGGCGTATTATTCCAGCTTTTCGTGAAGATTTAACCTTTGTCAGTGCTTCGTCGAAATCATTTTTTGTTACGAAATAATTATTGAATTCTACTTGATTCTCCATAATTACTGGGATATTTCTTTGAATTGCAATCATGACGGTTTCCTGACATATTGAAGCTATATCAGCACCTGTGAAATTCTCTGTCTTTTTAACATAATCTTCTAGATTAATATCAGAGGCTAGGGGTACTCCTTTTGTATGAATTTTCAAGATTTCAAGTCTTGCTGGATCATCAGGTAGTCCTATTTCAATAATTTTATCAAATCGTCCAGGTCGTAAAAGTGCGGGATCAATCATATCAGGGCGATTTGTTGCTGCAATTACAACTACTCCTTTCAATTCCTCTAAACCATCTAATTCTGTAAGAAATTGACTGATCATCCTCTCCGTTACACCACTATCAAAAGATTTCCCTCGTACTGGGGCAATAGAGTCAATTTCATCGAAAAAGATAATTGCAGGAGCTGCTTGTCTAGCTTTACGGAAAACCTCTCTTATCCCTTTTTCTGATTCACCAACCCACTTGGATAAAAGTTCAGGACCTTTTACACTAATAAAATTGGCTTGAGTTTCATTAGCAACAGCTTTTGCTAGCAAAGTTTTTCCAGTACCTGGAGGTCCATAAAGTAGAATTCCTTTTGGCTGTTTGGCACCCATATGAGTGAAAAATTTAGGGAACTTCAATGGTAATTCAATTGAATTTTGAATTTCGTTTTTTTCAGCAATAAGGCCCCCTACATCACTCCAACTGACATTTGGGATTTCTACAAATACTTCCCTTAAGGCAGAGGGTTGGATATCTAGTAATGCTTCATCAAAATTATTTTGGGTAACTTCTAGTTCGTTTAATATTTCTGCGGGTATTGTATCTTCCTCTAAATTCAATTTAGGAATTATTTTCCGTAGAGCATTCATTGCTGCTTCTTTTGTCAATTGTTCAAGATCTGCTCCAACAAAACCATGAGTTACCTCTGCAAGTTTATCTACTTTAACATCTTTTGCTAATGGCATACCTCGGGTATGAATCAATAAAATTTCCTCTCTACCATTTTTATCAGGTATTCCGATCTCTATCTCACGATCAAATCTACCACCCCTTCGTATAGCTGGATCTAAGGCATTTTCACGATTTGTTGCACCAATGACAACTACATCACCCCTTTCGCTCAATCCATCCATATTAGACAATAATTGAGCAACAACTCTTCTCTCTACTTCACCAGTAACTTCCGAACGTTTGGGAGCGATTGAATCTATTTCATCTAGAAAGATAATACTAGGAGCGTTTTGTTTAGCTTCCTCAAAAATTTCACGAATTCGTTGTTCACTTTCACCATAGAACTTTGACATAAATTCAGGGCCAGAAACAGAAATAAAATGAGAATCAGTTTCATTTGCAACAGCTTTTGCCAATAATGTCTTACCTGTTCCAGGTGGTCCATATAAAAGAACACCACGAGGGGGAGTGATACCTAATCTTTTAAATAATTCAGGATGACGCATTGGAAGTTCAATCATTTCTCTAATCTTCTGAATTTCAACAGAAAGTCCTCCAATATCTTCATATCGTATTCTTTGAAAACTATCCTGCTGAACATCTTTTACTGGTTTTGTGGAGACAATTACTTGAGTTGTTTCCTGCATAATTACGGCATCAGTATTGGGAGAAATCTTGGAAACGGTTAAAAATATACGACGTGCCCCCATTATTGGAAGCTCGATAAAATCTCCTTGTGTTAACACACGACCGAGGAGATTTCTCTTTAACCAGTCCTCTGCTCCTTGTAATCTAAGATTTTCAATAGGAGCAAATTCGATACGATTTGCATTAACTGCTTCTACGATTTTTAATTCGATTGTATCATCAACACTCACACCTGCATTTCGACGAGTGCTACCATCAATCCTTGCAATACCTGTTCCACGATCTTGTGGATAGGCTGGTATGTATATAGCAGTTGTTCGTCTTTTTCCAATAATCTGAATTGCGGTACCAGATGTAACATCCATTTCTTCTGCAATTAACGGATCAATCCGTATAATGCCTCTTCCAACATCTCGAGGAGCCGCTTCGCCAACTTTACAAATAAATTCACTCATTTTATATTAACCTCAATTATCGACTCGTTAATATTCTGTTTAAATTCAACAAATAACTATATTATACCCTAAATGTTACTCAATATCTACTTTTACTTTCGATTCGCCTTCTTTTAATGGAAGATGAAGAGTAAGTATCCCCATTTTTAGCTTTGCTTGAGCTTGTTCAGGTATTATAGGGCTTTCGAAAAAGTTCCTATAAAAATAATGCTTTTCATATTCCTCATTTTTTGCCTCTAACCATACTTCTTCACTGGTTAATTCCAAATTAATATCGTCTTTTGTTATTCCCGGTAGTTCAATGACTAATGTATATTTTTCATTATCCTTTTCTATTGAAGTTCTTGGATACTGCTTACCTCTTAAGGTATGATCGAAACAAGGTCTACATTGAAAATTCTTACCTCTTTTTCTCCAAAATTGAGGATGTAGTTTAAAAAGTTCATTAAAAGGTGAAAAATCAAAATAAAATCCGAAATCTCTATCCTTATCTTTAAATCGTTCTTTATCTCTCATAAGATCACTTCTTTATTGGTTTGTATTGAAAGTAATTATTTTCTTTTTCAGATAATTCTAATTATAATTTATTCACAATTAGTTATAAATATTTCTAGTTGTGAATAAAAACAAATCATTAGATTTTTGTTGAAAAAAACCTTCTTAAGAACTGAATATTAATTATACATGATATGTGAAAAAATATTTCAGCTAAAACTTGAAAAAAAATAAGCCCTCTCCTCGTTCTCCTGACCTAGACATCGGATTCATATGAAACATGAGTAGTTTTTGAATCTTGGGAATCAGTCATGATTAGATCTTTATTTGTAATTAACTCAAAGAGAGTAAAGAATGCTTTTTCGACATTTAAGTTGGTTTTCGCACTGGTTATAAGATGTGAATGTCCTAGAGTTGGGGGACGACTATGTTTAATTTGTAACTCGTTTATATCAGCTTTATTTGCAGCTATAACTACGGGAACATTCTTACATTTAGAATAAAGTTCATTAATCCATCTTTCAACATTTCGATAAGAATGTGCACTTGTCAAATCATAAACAACAAGCGCACCACTTGTACCAGTATAGAATCGTGTACGAAAGCGTTCAAAATGAGATTGACCAGACATATCCCAAAGGACAAAACGGATTATTTTTTTAGGATCTTTTGCTTCTGCTACTAGATAAGGAGTAATATCAACTCCAATGGTTGTTTTATACATAGTATTAAAAGATTTATGAACGAATTGACTGACAAGGCTTGTTTTGCCTGTTCCTCCGTCTCCAATAAGGACTACTTTCAAAGCACGACTGTGATTAACCTTTTTTGATTCCATATCAAAATCACTTTCCTATTAATAAACGCTCTGCAAGATCTAGAGGAAATTCATGTTGTTTTATTCCATTAATCGTTGATGTTGGGTCATAATCAACTCTAACAAAATTAATCTGATTATTATGATCATAAATTAAATAAGCGGCTCTTGAATCACCATCTCTTGGTTGTCCAACACTTCCAGGATTAACTATTATTCTACCATTTGATTCCTCTGTAAAGGGAACATGTGTATGTCCTAAGAATAAAACATCAGCATTCACGAGTTCCATAAACTCAAAGGTCGTTTTCAACTCATCCCTATCTTCAGGGAAAATATACTGATCATAGGGATATTCTGGTCCTCCATGAATGAACATTAGATTCTTTTTCTCAACCCCAAATTGTTTCATATAATGGACAGTTGGAAGATCATGAAGCATTCTCCTTTCTCTTACAGTTAAAGTACTATTAGTCCAGTCTAAGGGCTTGGTTGAATCATCACGGTAATATTCAGGGATATTTCCTAACGCAGCGATATGATCATTATTACCCTTTATTACAACAGAACACTTAGCTAAAATTAGATGAATTACTTCTATTGGGTGTGTATAGTAACCTACTAGATCTCCAAGGCAAATAATCTGATTAATCCCACGAGTACTAATATCAGACAATACTGCTCTTAAAGCACTTAAGTTTGCATGGATATCAGATATTATTGCCAAATTAGAGGTCATTATGATACCGCGAATTTTAGTTTGGTTTTTATTCAATAAGAAAATCATGATTTATGATGTAAATTTATGAATAGATATTTTAAAGCTAATTTTTATTAATTCATAACTTTTCTTATTATTCAAAGTTTTTTATATTCATATTAATTTTCCTTATGGTTTATAATATTTCTTAGAATATCCTCACGAATATTAAGGAAATCATCAAATTGTTCTGAAAAAGAGGTTTCATTAAAGCTATGAAATTGTAAAGAAACTTCACGATCAATTGGCTTTGTCAAATGTCTTTGTGCGCAAACAGGGGAGACATATCGCACATTAGGTTTAAGAACTCTAGGAGTCTGTAATTTTATATAATATTTCTTGTGTGCTGTAAAAGAACACCGTTTACATTTAAATCCTGAGTTTTTACCTGCAGATTTCAGTGTAATGTTACAATGAGGACATTTAGGAGTTAAATATTTAAATTCTGTTTTTAAGTAAAGAACCGTAAACTCTTCTAAATTCAAAGTTAAATTCTTCCCCTGTTCATGAGCCCTAATTCCGCCGCACACTTGGAGGATGTCTCCCTTATGGAGACCCATAACTTGATTGCGAAATTTCTTGGTTGGTTCATACGCTGCGCAATCAATTATATTTTCGTCAATTTTAAGAGAAAATATTACATGAGCACCTTCAATATATCTCGGAGATTCAATAACTTCCCCCTTTGAGATAATAGATTGAAAAGGATGAATATTATTTGAATCTGAGTCTGTTAAGAAGTGAACTCGTGTATGCTGATTCGTACGGTAAATCATAAGGGTTTCAATTGGTTCAAATACTTTTAACGATCTCCACATATTAACAACTGATTTTACAGTTTCACCTCTGATTCCACAATAAACAGGATCTGGACCATGAGGTAAGATCATTATGTCTCCATGATCATTATCAATATTACTAATAGTAAGAGGTTCTTCCCGATCAGCTGTAAATACTGTTTTTTTGTCAATCAGTCTTTTTTTATCTCCCCAATTATCTTTAATTCGATAAGCGATTAACTCAAATGTATAATCTTGGTCAAGAGTGGAGCCAATTGCAGCTGAGGCACCTATCAATCCTCTACCTTTCTTTAAAAAGAAAAGTCTAATATTATTATCTTCTTTTAACTCTTTCTTCACATCCTCTAAAGAAATCAACTCATTTAATGCTTTAGAATATAAGTTCTTCATGAAAGTTGGAATTTCTCCTTTAATCAGTACCATTCCAGGATGAGTTTCTGCAGCTTTTATATCTGAAAATTCTTCTATTATCTTTATAAGGTCAGACCAAAGTGAATCAACCCTAGACTGATCTAAGATAAATCTAAAAGCTATTGCTCCATTTCCCCTTGTTTTAAATGGAATATTTGGATTAAGTCGAATTAAGAGAGGAAAATCTAAGAATAAAACCTGATAATCGAGGAGAAGATTCACAATTTGAGTTCCCAAATAGGTTGTACATAACCCTTCGTTGGAGTCTGTATCGTCAATCCCGAGATGAAAAATATTAGAATTGAGGTTATATAACAATTTTCTTCATCATTTTTCTTCTTGAATATTTTCGAAAATTTGGGTTGCTACTTGGTAATTATATAGCATTTTTATACTGTACAACATCTAATGTTTATTAAAGGCACATATTCTTATTTTTATACCTATTTCGCCCTTTTTTTCTCCTTAATAAATAAGTGCGTACATCTCAAGCTTAATAAAGAATTTATCAATAAAAGCATCTGAGATTAGATGAAAGCTTTTCTTAAGATAATTTTGCTACTGGGCTTAATACTTTTTAATTCAATAAATGGAATCTCAAATACTCGGTGTTCGAATGCACTCATTCTTGAATTCACTACTTCATTAAATTCTTTAAGATTGAATAAGGGTGAAGGGATTCTTGGTCAATATAATCAATATATTCCTGACGGTAATTCCTCAGTGATTATAATTATAGATTCCAATCTTATAGGTGAAGGAAAATATTTTGCAGACTATTCTATTGCCAAATCTAGATTTGAAATGTGGCTAGAACCGTTTGAAAATACCTTTATGATCAAATTTAATATAAAAAATATAACGGAATATACTCCAGGTCCCGAAGATTCCCTCTACAACTCTTTAGACAATGTTACAAGAATATTTGATTGGAAACTTGGATCAGGTATTGATGATAGTAATAATGAAGGTAATTATTATGATTGGATGATAATATATCAGGAAAAATATAATGGTGGACGAAATCATGCTAATTCAATTTGGGGGAATGTCCTTATAATTTCTCACAATCAACCTCTTAACTGGGTTTCTCAACAGCTTATTTTATTACATGAAATTGGTCATATTTTCGGAGCAGAGCATCAAAATGAAGGAGAAATACCTCCAGATTGGTATGGGGGTGCAAATTACAGCTTGATGAGTTATCAAGACCTTTCTCTGTTACATCTTCTGGGCTGGGATAAAACTCGTATACCTATTGATAAACACAATTTTGACATAATAAATTCCTCAAAATTTCGATTCGACCAAATCGATGCTGATCTTGATAATTTACCAAATTGGTATGAGTACAGATACAATTTTGACTCAACTACTCCAGATTCGACTTATGATTCAGATGATGATGGATTAACAAATCTAGAAGAATATACATTAGGTTCAAATCCTTTAATGTCAGATACTGACAAAGATGGGTATTCTGACTGGGCTGAATCACTTTTTGGGACTTCACCGATAAATTCAACTGAAATTCCTATAATTGATATCCCCATTATATATCCATGGATGTATTCATCTACACTCACTATTAATGACTCTGTTTACATCAAATGGCGCGCATTATCTTCTTATCCTTCACATTATATCATTTACCGTAATAATACTCAAATAATACAAAATATATGGAATTCCGAAGTAATTGAGTACAAGGAAGTCAATAAAGCAGGTAATTGGAATTTTACATGTGTTGTTTTTGATACAAAACAACAATTTTCTGTTTCAACGGTAATTGTTGAAATTACAAAACCAAACTCAACCACACATCCCTTTTTAGTGTTTTATATATCTATCTTCATATTTCTAATATATATAAGGAGAAAGAAGAATTTAAACTAATTTTAGAACACGAATATTTCCTTCTAATTCCATACTATATTTTTTCCATTCATTTCCTATTCCAAGTATAGCAATAAGATATTCGATAGTTGCATTACCTTCATAATCAACCAAATTGAATAAAATATCTAATAATCCTCCACGTCTAATATAATCACTTATGATCAAAATCTTCTTGTTTTTAATAGCAGACATCTTGTGAAAATAAACAGTTTCTACTACCTGTTGGTCAAGAAGGTAAGGAAACCGAAGGATTTGATCTTCATTTACTGATGGACGACGAAAAGATACACTGTACCAAGGGATGGCTAGGAGCTGAGAAAAGGAAATGGCCATAGGAATGGCTTCTGTATGGGTTAATATAACATTAAAAGATCCTGTTAGATCATGATTTATCACATGATATGCGATAAGATTCAAATTCTCTGGTGAAGAATATAAATTACTAATATCAATTTGAATCGGAGCAGTTTTTAAGTTAAGCATAATATTAGAATCAATAAGATCAAAAATCATATTATATTCATTATATAAAAATCGAGCAATGGTACTCTCATTTACTTCCGGAATTTTTGATTGACCTTTAAGATATCGAATAAATTGGTCATACGAGAATCCTTTCTCGTGCTCTAAGCAATGTTCTGAAATAATTTTAGAATGTAGAGCTTTTATAGAAGGATATTTCCCAAGTAGATACCTCAAACTATTCATTATTGCCATTTTTCGATATTCTTCAACTTGATTTTTCATTTGCATTTAATTGCACTTTACCTCAAAAATTATATTGTTTACACAATATAATATTTTTTCTTTTTATATATTATTTGGTATTTGTAATAAATATGCAAAAATTCAGTAAATTAGCCATATTTTCATAGGAAAATTACTTAAATCTTCCCTCTAATAGATAATAGCGGGTTTGGTAAGATTGAGCTCTAATAATCAAAAGGAAATTCATGAAATTGATATTTTTCGAGAAATTGCACTAATTGCAGTATTTACTGCTCTAGTTTTTCTTTCAACCTCACTCTTTCAGGTTTCATTGATCTCCTCAAGTGGATATTTTAATCTTGGAGAAGCTTTTGTATATTTAGCAGCATTAATAGGAGGACCTCTTGTAGGAGCAGTTTCAGGAGGATTTGGTTCTGCTTTAGCAGATACTTTTACTGGATTTGGATTATACGCTCCTGGAACTTTCATTATTAAAGGATTAGAAGGCTTTTTGGCTGGTTATTTATTTCATAAAACAGCTTTTGGCCAGAGAAATGCTAGACGAATTCTTTTAGGAGGGGTAACTCTGTTTATTATCTTCTTTAGTTTCTATGTAATCACCCCACAATTGACAGGAGATCCCAATTCAAGAATAATTAGTGGAAGCTTTTTTTTATTAGATCAAGTCATTGATTATCAACTTCCAGGTTTTATACTATTAATAATAGCTATTTTACTATCCTGCATGATTTGGTTCATTGAAATCAAAATGGGAGAACGAGGAAGAATGGCTTTAGCATGCTTATTGGCTGGTCCTATTATTATCTTAGGATATTATTTATATGAGATAATTATTATAAAATTACCAAGTAGTGTTGCTTTGTTTGAAATGCCCTTTAATATCGCACAAGTTATTTTTGGTACATTTATTGCAGTTCCAGTTGTAGCTTATTTAGAAGAACTTGGCATTCTTGAAAGTATTAAAGAATCTAGGAAAGTGAAAAGGTTAATCAAATAACAACTTTAATATAAAAAGAATTCAGGAGGATTCTTATGCTCCTAATTCAAAATCTTAAAGTAAAATACTCAAGTTCTCCTAGATGGTGCATTGATAACTTTTCTCTTAAAGCGAGTTCTGGAGAACTTATTATAATTGCTGGAGGAAGTGGGAGTGGAAAATCAACACTAGCCAATACTATTATCGGTTTAATACCTAATTTTATTAAGGGGACGGTTGAAGGGAAAATTTTCATTAAGAACAAGGATTTAAGTACAATTTCTCGATTGGAACTGTTGTCATACATAGGATATATCCCCCAATATCCTGGAGATTTTACAACATCACTTGTAGTAGAAGATGAAATAGCATTTCCCTTAGAAAATTTACATTATAATCCTGAAATAATTAAATCACACGTTGAAGATATTCTTAATCAATTGGAGATAAATCATCTTAGATTTAGATTAATTACTGAATTAAGTTCAGGAGAACTTCAAAAAATCGCAATCGCAACTGCTCTAATTCATTCACCTGATTTTCTAATTTTAGATGAACCTATGGCAAGAATTGATCCAGCATCTGAAATACGTATTGCTGAGATTCTAAGAAGTATAGCAGATAAAGGAAAAACACTTCTAATTTTTGAACATAGATTAGATTATCTGTTTCCCTTTGCTGATCAAGTTATCTATCTTTCAGATGGAAAAATAACCTTTAAAGGAAAACCAAAAGAAATTCCAAATTTAAATTTAGAAATTGACCTTCCAGAGGTATCAGAGATAATTGTACCAAAAAATCAGCAAAAACTAATGAATTTAATTGAAGCAAAATCCTATCTAGAAAATATTTTTTGAGGTGAGTTAGATACACAAAATACAACTCGAAGATGTATCCTTTAAGTACCCCAGAAGTCAAAATAATGTTTTCTATGGTCTTAATTGGTCAATCTTAGGATCTCAATCTATTGGTGTGATAGGAACTAATGGATCAGGTAAAACTACATTCATTAAACTACTCTTGGGACTATTAAAGCCTACAAACGGGACAATTCATTTGAATGGTATAAATACTAAAAAAATTTCAGTATTGAAAGATTTTGTAGCCTATCTTCCCGAAAACGCTAAATTAATACTTCTTGGTCCCACAGTTCGTAAAGATTTCCAACGGACAGGGATAGAAGAAAATATAATTGATGAAATAAAAGTTGATCTTAATGAAGAAGATATATCTATAGAAGCCATTGATATTAGTTTTATTGAATTGATATTGCCTTATAATGTATTTCATGTATATCAACAAGTGGAAATTCTGATAAATGTTTATGATCAAAATAGAAATATCATTCCGAGAGATATGATCTATATACAGTGGGAAGTGGCTGA
>NZ_CDLCQJ010000115.1:0-16850 GCF_975850365.1 Candidatus Hodarchaeum mangrovi
TTAACATCAAGAAGATTTGAATTCTTAGGTAGAGCTGCATAAAGTGTTTTTTCAGCAGCAAGTTGTAAATTCACTCCTGAAAAGTCAACTTTCGTCCCACAAATCTCTTTATTTCGATTTAATATTATAGTTTTGGTGAATGAAGATCCAATATCAATTCCTGCATAAAGAGGATTCAAAGACACTATTTATTTCCCTCTATATAAGATAAATTCAATTTATTTAAATTAAAACCCAGAAAGTTGTTCTATAAAGGCCTCAATATTCGTTCTCGTCTGTTCCTCACTATAAACGTTGAGATCATTAAGATCAGCATCAATAACTAGGTTTGGTATATCAGTTTGTTCTTCTAACCGTTTTGGCATTCCATATTGAGTATTTGAATTGTTTGGACATGTTCTAGCATTATGGAAAATAATTCCATCGATATGAAATTCTTTGATCATGTCTTTTAAATAAGTTATTTTCCCAATCTCGGATTTATTGATGAAAAGATTTGTATAAGCCTTAGCCATACTTAAGAAAGGCTCATTTGGATTGAAATCAGTAAATATCCAGCTATTACAATATGTTGACGCAACTATACATGTCTTTAAATCGTAAAATTGGTCTGACAGAGATCGTAATTTTCCCCATATAGGCATTCCATCCCAAAATATCCGAAATTTCTCATCCAAAACAGCGGATATATTCTGTTCGATGCGATCCTCAAGTTCTTCTTTTAATAATTTATAATAGTCAATTGCTATCTGATTCCCACGTAACACAACTGCTGGAAGCATATGAATACATCCATCAAAGAAAGTCAATGGAGAGGGAATATTGGCACCTGTTTTTAAAACATCTAACCAGAGGTGACTACATTCTAAGGAAAGGCGTAATTTTTTCTGTAATTTAGCTTTTTCAAAAGAATATTCAGTTATTTTCTCTAACTGTTCCGTTATATCCTTCATCTGTTCTGCTACAGTACTAATATGATTTTGATTGATCTCTGTAATAAAACTTGGAGAATTAATTCCCAAAATTGGGACATCAAACTCTCTAGCATAAAAAGAGAACCAATCTTGAACATCTCGACATTGATTTGTATTGAAAATTAATACATCAGGTTCAGGAATTCTTTTTACTCCATAAGCCTTTGTAAATGGAGTTTCTTTTTTTAAATATGCACCGATATCACTAGTAAGATAACTACAAATTTCAGGGGAATAACCTAATGCAATAGAAGCTGGAATATATTTATTTGCAGTTCGACTTGCTCCCAACATGGCAGCATGGTTTTCTGGATAATAAACTGCAAAATCCATGGCTAATAGCAATTCTGCAGGTCCTACACTAGAACACCAAGCAATCTTTCTTGTAGGATCTGCTGATGCTTCTTCTAATCCTTTATAATATTTTGTAGAAATCCTTCGTAATTCTTGTGATGAATTTATAGGTGGAGTTTTTGTCATATTAATCAAATATCCAAAATAATCCATTGATATTTGTTTGCTTTTCCAATATATGTAATCGATTTGAGATACAAATACAAATGATAAAATTCAAGCTGATGATTTTATAAAAGCTTAAGACTCTCTTTATACCTCTTAGGTAATGTTTGATACATCTTAGTTGCCCACCAATTGTATTCCAGTTGTTCACTAGAGGTTTTTCCAATCACCTTTCCTGGAACTCCCACAACGATACTATTAGCTTCAATCACTGTTCTACGGGGAACAACACACCCCTCGCCAATAATACTTTCATCACCTATCTTAACCCAATTACCAATCACAGCATTCATGCCTATAAGAACATGTTCCCCTAATTCTGATTGATGAACTACCGCTCCATGTCCAATATGACAATTATTACCTAAAATGGTTTTTCCTTCAGGGACAGAATGTATTACACAATTGTCTTGAACATTAGATCCTTCACCAATTTCAATAATGCCCCAATCCCCTCTCAGTGCGGCATTAGGACCAATAAAGCAATTATTTCCAATAGTTACATCTCCAATAACTATTGCCGATGGGAAAATATAAGCAGATTCAGCAACTTTAGGTTGTTTGCCTTCAAATTCATAAAGAACCATATTTATCACTCGTAATGATTGTAAATTTTTAATCTACAATGTATATGACTGTCTCATGAAAAGATGCACTTAAAATTTTTGTATAATTATATTGGATGGTGAACCGTTTATGTTCAAAAATTTATCATTTGAGGTTTCTTCTGACCAAATCGTTAATGTCACCTTTATTCGTGAAGCAGCTCTTAATGCTATCAATATTGAAACATTAGAAGAATTAAAGCTTGTGGTAGATCAACTAGAGGAAGATTTACAGAAATTTCGTGTCTTAGTCTTTAGGGGAAAAGGAAGAGCTTTCGTAGCTGGTGCTGATATTAAAGAATTCAAAGATATTTCTATTTGCGATATTAAAATCCTCACTATCAGATTCCAGAAGATTGTAACTAGAATAGAAATGCTTCCTATTCCAACAATAGCTGTAATAAATGGTTTTGCCTTTGGAGCTGGTTGTGAATTAGCCATGGCTTGTGATTTTCGGATTGCATCGACACAAGCTGTATTTGGTCAACCTGAAATTAAACTTGGATTGATACCTGGAGCAGGCGGGACGCAACGTCTTCCTAGGCTTATCGGTAAGACCCGAGCAAAAGAAATGATTCTTCTAGGTAATAATATCAATGCTGAAACAGCTTTGAATATTGGACTTGTGAATAAAGTTGTTTTGCCAGAAAACCTTGAGTCTACAGTTGATGAGCTTGTTAAACGATTAGCATTTGGTCCACGTTTTGCTATATCACAAGCTAAAGAGGCTATTGATCGTGGTACAGAAATGTCGTGGTTTGATGCGATTCAGATGGAAGCCAATCTCTGTGCTCTCTGCTTCACTCATGAAGATCTTCAAGAAGGTGTAAATGCCTTTCTTGAAAAAAGAAAACCTAAGTTCAAATAGGATCTAATAGTTAGATTTTCTATTAAATATTTAGTTGAATAGTTACAATATCATGAAATTTATTCATCTGCTCTGCATTTGACGATATCTTCAACGTTAAAACATTTATTGCATGAGATACAATCAGCTTTTTCTTTACCATCTTTAAATTTTAAAATAAGGTCAGGTTCTCTAATAAAGGGTCGAGATATTGAAATAAAATCAGCAAAGTTATCTCGAATTCGTTGCATTGTGGCAAAGTATCGAAATCCTCCAACCACACTTACTGGTATATCCCCAACTTGCTTTTTTATTTTCTCTGCAAACGGGACAAAATAGGTTAATTCTTCATCTTCAATTTTTCGTGTTGATTTCATTCCACTAACTTCTAATGTGTCCACCCCTTCTTCAGCTAACCATTTTGCTACTCTAGTACCTTCCTCAATTGGAAATCCATCAATTGGATCATCTGATCCGTTCATTTTTACTAATATAGGAAAATTTGATCCTACTGAATCACGAATACCTCGATAAACATTCAACAAAAAAGAAGCTCGATTTTCTAAAATTCCTCCCCAAGTATCCTCTCTTTTATTAGTACGTTTTGATAAAAATTGACTAAGTAAATAGCCATGAGCTGCATGAATTTGAATACCGTCATATCCTACTTCTTTAGCTTTCTTTGCAGCAGACTTAAAGCCAATGATGACATTCTCGATATCATCATCAGTCATTTCAACCGCTTTTTTTCCATCAAGTAAGGATGGTGCTTTTTTGCTAACTGAATGTATACCTCCGTGGTTTAATTGAGCAATAATTATAGAAGACTTCCCTGAATTATGTACTATTTTTGTTAGTTGTTTAAGTTGTTTCAAATGGGAATTTTGAGATATTCCAGCCATTTTATCATGTGCTTTTCCTTCTTCCGATATGTATAAATGTCCTTGTATTATGACTCCGATTTCATTTAAACTTAATTGACGATATAACTCGAAATAAAGAGGTGTAATAGTTCCATCTGAATTTGCACCGAACTCAGCTGTTGCTGATCGAATAAAACGGTTTTTCGTTTTTAATATTCCGATTTTTCCTTCTGTAAACATAGTTCTATCTTCCTAGTTCATCTTGTAATCATCTAAATGAATTTATCATTCTAATGGATTATTTCTTGAATATGTTTCAATTAGAAATTATTATTCTTATTCTTTATTTGAATTAGTGAAACTAATTCAGAAATAATAGTTTGGAATAAAAGAATAATACAGTTTTTAGGGTAAAAATTCGAATAATTAGATGAATAGGTTATAAATTAGTCATTTAAAATATTGATTTGATAACTTATGAAAAAGATATGGAAACCTGCTGTTTGTCATGGAATAGGGAAAGCTAGGTTCGAGGGATGGTACTATAAAATTGTTGACAGACCGAAAAAGCATAGTTTTGCCATTATTCCAGGTTTTTCTTCTGGGGAACCAGCTCAAGCTTTTATCCAAATATTTGATGGTTTAACAAATCAATACAACTTTGTTAGCTATCCATTAGAAGAATTTACCTATCATAACGAATTTTTTGAGGTTTCAATAGGAGAAAACTATTTTTCCCAAGACAAAATAAAATTGGGTATAGAGAATCAACAGCTTCAAATAGAGGGTGAAATATCTTTTTCAAATCATATCCCCTGGCCTGTGACACGATTTACACCTGGAGCTATGGGACCATTTGCTTTTCTTCCCCGAATGGAGTGTTCGCATGGGGTATTGAGTTTTAATCCTAAAGTTTCAGGGAAATTGTTTGTAAATTCTTCCCCTATTATATTTGACGGTGGAAAGGGGTATATTGAAAAAGATTGGGGGAGATCCTTTCCTCAAGCATGGATTTGGATGCAATCAAATCATTTTTCAGATGAAAATATTTCATTTATGGCTTCGATTGCTAAAATTAAATATTTAGGGCAACAATTTACAGGTTTCTTAGCAGGTTTCTTATTAAATGGAGAATTATATCTATTTTCCTCGTATAACCGTACAAAATTAGAACGACTAATTATAAAAGATAATTATGTCTCATTTACTTTGAAAAAAGGGATGGTGAAAATTAATGTTGAGGCGGATCAGAGGAATAAAACAAGGATTAAAGGACCTGTTTCTGGAAAGATGATTGGGAAAGTCTTAGAAAGCTTGACTTCCTCAATATCAATCGATTTTGCTGATTCTAAGAAAAGATTGGAATACAAAGGGATTGGAGATATGGCTGGCTTAGAAATTATGGGACAATTAAAAGATTTTATATAAAAAAAGGGGGTAGGAAGAGAATACAATTATCTCTTTCGTTTTTTATGAAGGATCATAGGAATAAAGATCAGAGGCAACATGAAAAACTCAAAACCAGGTGTAAGATCGATTGTTGGTTCAGTGGTACGTGGGGGTTCAGTCGAATCTGTTGTATTAGTTGAAAGTTCAGTGTATACATCGAAGAAGCTATCGATGAAAAATGAATCAGTGTTTGTAGTCACTTTCATCTTAATAGTATAGTTTCCAGCTATTTTGAATGTATATCTAAGTTCGGTTTTCCATTTTTGGCCTGATGCTAGATCTGATACGTCTCCATTGAAAATTGTCTCGCTAGTTCCCTCTGGGTCAGTCATATGGACTTCTACTGAGAAGCTTTGTGGGAAGTTATAGTGGTTAATAACTCCTACATAGAAATTATGTGTTAATCCTAGTTGAACTTCTTTGATACTATCAATAAAAAGTTCTAGATAATTTAATTCTTGAACTTCCCAACTGCAAGTATGAGTCCATGTTTCCCCTGTTGCAAGCATTACTTTGAAAATAACTTCATAGTATCCATATTGGTTGAATGTGTATTCTAATCCCATTGACCACCATGAATACATGAATAATGTAATATCATCGAATAGGAAGAGATCCTCTGTTCCTGATGGTGTATTTATCTGTGCTTGAATTGTAACACCTGAGATATCATAGCTAAAATTAGAATAAACAATGAAATCCATCCATTTTGTTTCTCCGACTAGTGCATATTGTTCTTGGAAAATTTCCAACCAAAGGAATTCACCACTAGATTCAAAGACTTCATACCAACACCATGCATCCCACACTTCTCCTTTATCATCAACAAGAGACAAACGGATATCATAATGTCCCACAACTGAGAATAGATATTCACTGTAATGGATCCAAGAACTATTTGTGGAGATATAAACTGATGTATTATGGTATAAAATATCTGCGTAACCAGATGGATCAATAATTTCTATTTTTATTTCAACCCACATATCATGATTAAAGTAGGATTCTACATAGAAATCCATCCATTTATAATCACCAACAGTCGCAAAGTTTTCCTGTTCAATCCAAAGTTCAAAGTGTTCATAGAATTTTTCAACTTCCCAATAACACCAAGTTTCCCATGTAAAATCCATATCATCAATTAAAAAGAAATAAACGTCGTATTTTCCTTCATATAGAAAAGTAAACTCAGTAGTATAATTCCACATACCCCAAGCAGGCATGTATACGGTATCACTTAGATATAGATATTCATAGGTATTGGGTCCTGATATCCTTATTCCTACCGTGACATTACTCATTGAATGGTTGAAATAGGAATAAATATAGAAATTCATCCATTTAGTCTCATCAAGATATGCATGCCATTCTTGGTCGATCCAGAGCTCAAAGTATTCTGGAGGTAGGGGGTATACTTCCCACCAACACCATTCTTCCCACAAGCCACCTGCATCGTCCATGACAGCAAATCGAACATCATAATTTCCTTCTATTGGAAAAGTATAATCCAAAGTAATATTCCATCCTGAATAGGCACCGATGATTGTCTCACTTGAATTATATAGGATAACTGATACGGGGCCAAGAATTTCTACTGTGATACTGACATTCATGCTTTTATTAAAGTATGATTCAACATGGAAACTCATATATCGTTTTTCACCGACTTGAGCATAATAATCTTGAATAATCCATAAATCAAAATATTCTAAAGGAGCTGAAACAATAGCTATATCATCAATAAGCCATCCAAGATAATCGTTAGAGAGGTTATCTACTGTATCGAATCGAAACTGAATTTGAATTGCGCTAAAATTTCGGTATTGACTGATATCAAATTTATAATGTTGCCAAGAAGATTCTGATTCTATGGTCACATTTCCAATATTCTTCCATGTTGATCCTCCATCGGATGTAATATATGCTTGTTTCATATCATAATTTGTTCCATATTCAGTGTCCGCATAGCTCCAGAATTCTAAGAGAATACGTTCATCTGCAGAAAATCCAGTTAGATCAACTGGGCTTGAAGTTAATGTACCTGAATTAACGGTAGCATTACCTAGACCATCATTCGTTGCGTAATTTCCTGTGATATTACTTCCGTACCAAGCGTAATGTGAATCACTTGGTATCCCTTGAATCGGATATGCCGAGGTATTGTTATCCTCTATGTGCCATAACCCTGTTGCACTCCATGACGGAAAAACATTTCCCTCGAAATCTTCAAAGAGGTCACTGACTAGATCCGCTTGTATGGGGGCAATAGAGCTATTTGGTAATAATAATCCGATTGTTAAAAGGGTGAAAAATAATCCAATTTTCAATCGTTTTTTCATTTTTAACACCAAAAAAACGTCTCAGAAGGTCCTCTGAGTACGACTTATCATGTTTTTACGCTCCCTCTTTAATAAACATGTGTGAATTAAACTTCCGCAAATATAAGTTCAATCTGCGGATAAATTCTCTATTAATCTAATCTACTTTAGAGATTGTTTATCATATTATCTTTTCGAAGATGAAATCGTTTCGATTTTTCTGGTTTCTGTCTCTTTAGCTACTTCGGATTATTTTTGCGAAGTTTTCCCCGAACTTTTTCCCATATTTAAGGTCTTCCTCTGAGGGACCGCCTTGAAATTCAAAAATATCAACTAGATCCCACTTAAGCTTCTCAATGTAAGACTCTAGATCTCGTTGAGCTCCACCACTCCAACCATAACTACCAAACCTAGCTACTTTCTTGTTTGTAATCCGCTTATAATCCGCCATCTGTAATACATATGCCATCGGAGGGAACAGTTTTGTTTCATAAGTAGGAGTACCTATTAATATTCCTTGATATTTCCATAGGGAAGGCAAAATGTAACTTACATGGGTTCGAGCTACATCAAAGATTTGAATCGGTATTCCTTCTTTAGATGCTCCTTGAGCAACAGCATTCATAACTTTCTCGGTATTCCCATACATAGAAGCATAAATCAGTGTTATTCCTTTCTCTGAGGGCTCAGAAGCGTAAGTTGCCCATTTTGAATAAAGTTTAATAATTTTTTCAGGGTGTTTTCGCCATATTAGACCATGAGAAGGCGCAATGATTCTTATTTGTAGAGTTTTTAATGCATCAATCGCTTTTAATACAAAACGTGAGAACTTTGCTACTATATTAACATAATAACGGAGTGCTTCTTCTTTATAAAATTCTAGATCATCATATTCATCATCAAAGATAGCACCACGGAGAGCTCCATAACTTCCGAACGCGTCACAAGAAAATAAAATTTCATTTTTTCGTTCATAAGTAACCATAGTTTCAGGCCAATGAACAAAAGGTACCTCATAAAACTCTAGCTCATGCGTACCTAGGTTTAATCTAGCCCCAGTTTTTACAACAAGAAATTTGTCTCCAAATTCAAGCTGGTAATAATCTTCTAACATTTTCTTAGTTTTTTCTGTACCCACAAAAATGATATTTGGTGCCAATCGACTCATTACCTTTATCATCCCTGTATGATCGGGTTCAACATGATTTACAATGACATAGTCGATTTTCGTCGGATCAATTATTTCCTCAATTTGAGAAAGGTAATCATCTGTTTTGAAACTCTTAACTAGATCAATTAAAGCAACTTTTTCATCCAGAATGACATAACTGTTATAAGAGACACCTTCTTCACTAATGGGCCATAATCCTTCGAAAAGATCCGTTGTTCGATCATTAACCCCAGTCCAGTATATATTTTCAGTTATCTTTACAGATACCATTTTATTTCACTTAGATATTAACATCTTAGAATTAAAAAGGTGAGTAACCAATGATTACCCATTGAATTAATTCTTTTAATAACAAAAAAGGATTTTATTTACTAATCAATCAATTTTCTCGAAATCTTCTTTGGGTGCTCCACATTCAGGACAAACCCAATCATCGGGCAGTTCCTCAAATGGAGTACCTTCATTATCATCATCATAAATATATCCACAGATCATACATTCCCATTTTGCCATATTTTTCACTTCATTGATTTATTTGTTATATTATTGATTCCGTTCATCCGATCTTTAGAAAAATACCAATAGTAGTATTTTTTTTCAAATTAATCGAATAAACAGCCCCAACAATATATCATTCTATTCCCTATTTAAAGGTTCTAGAAGCTAATGAGAAGGAGAAAAAATTAGAAATCATTGGAATTTTTGATCATATGAGTTTAAATATAATAAGGAATAGATATTTCCTAGGAGAGCTTTAATATGCCTAAGAAAAAGCTGAAAAGTGATACTGAACCGAAGACATTTGAGTTTCAAGCTGAAATTCAACGGGTTCTTGATATTTTAATAAATAAACTTTATAAAAATCCCGAAATCTTTCTTAGAGAACTTATTTCAAATTCTGCAGACGCTTTGAACAGGATTCGTATTATTTTGCTCAACCAATCTCAAAAAGTTCTTGATCCAGAGAAAGAGCTTAATATTAGAATTTCCTATGATGAGGATGAAAAAATCCTTACTGTTTCAGATAATGGAATTGGTATGTCCTTTGATGAAATTGTTAAAAACCTCGGGACAATTGCTCAGAGCGGGACCCTTGAATTCCTTAAACAGGTAGAAAATACTCCAGATGCAGTAAATTTAATTGGTCAGTTTGGAGTGGGATTCTATAGTTCCTTTATCGTGTCAAAGGAAGTAATAGTTCGTTCAAAATCATATAAACCTGATGAAAAAGCGGTGGAATGGAAATCTGACGGATCAGGGAGTTTTACAGTCACTTATACAACTAAACAAGAACGAGGTACAGATGTTATATTATATCTTAAAGAAAGTGCTAAGGAATATGCAGATAAATTTAAAATTGAGACTATTATTAAGAAATATAGCGATTTTATAGGTTTTCCTATTCGAATCGGTGATGAAGAAACAATAATTAATCGACAGGTACCTATTTGGCATCAATCCGAGGATGATATTTCGGATGATGAATACAATGAATTTTATAGACAATTTAGCATGGATTGGACTGAACCGTATCATAGAATAATCTTAAATGTTGATGCTCCTATCCAATTCCGTGCATTGTTATTTCTTCCACAAAGAAGAAGCAGGTATATGACCACATCTATGTACCAAGATTATGGTTTAAAACTTTATAGTAAAAAGATTTTAGTACAAGAAAAAGCTAAGGATTTACTCCCTGAATATCTACGGTTCGTATTTGGAGTTGTTGATTCAGAAGATCTCCCATTAAATGTCTCTAGAGAAGTAATTCAAGTAGATCAAACTATCCGTAGGATTTCCAAGGTGATTGTTGGCAAAATAATCAATGAGCTCGAGAATCTTTCTCAACAGAAAATTGAGAAAACATTAACAGAGGAATCTGGGGAAGATCACGAAAGTTTACAACCTAATTTTAATGAATGGTGGGAACAATTTGGAATTTTCATTAAGGAGGGTATAATTCAAGATGAAAAGCAGCGTGAAAAGTTACTTCGATTACTACGAATACATACATCAAAATCCGAAGAAGAATTTACAACTCTCTCAGAATATGTCAAAAATATGAAACCAGACCAATCTGACATCTTTTATCTTCTGGGTGAAAATCTTGGGACTCTTCAAAGAAGTCCACACATTGAATACTACAAGAAGAAAGATCTTGAGGTTATTTTATTTAATGAACCAATAGATTCATTCGTTATGATGAATGTTACCACTTTTAATGAGAAAAACTTTAAGGCCATCGATCAAGCAGAACCAGAACCTGATAAAGAGAAAAAACCATCTGATACATCAGAGGAAAAAGATTCAAGTGAGGAGAAAGAAAGTAAAAAAGATCCATTTCTTAAAGCTCTAGAATCCATACTTGGTGATCGTGTGATCGAAGTTAGATATACAGAATTTTTAACAGATAGTCCATGTCGTCTAATTAATCCGAGTGGTATGGGTACATTCACTCGAGTGATGAAATATATGGATGAGAAATTCATTCCCCAGAAAAAAATAATGGAGATCAATAACTCCCATATAATTATCAAAAAGCTCAAAGAAATGCATGAGCAAGATTCCAAGGATCCTTTGATTCCTCTTAATGTATTATTATTATTAGAAAGCCAAGAATTGACTGAAGGTTCTTTAAACGAACCTACTCAAATGATAAAGAGGATTTATGATCTTATGGAAAGGTTGTTGAAAGTAAAATAGCAAACTTTCCATTTTTTTTTATTTTTGATTGCATTAATTCTCTAGGAATCTTTCAATTTTTTTTTCTTTAGGTTAATGCAACAAGAAAATGAAATAGTAAAAGAATATATAATGATCAGAAAATAAAAATGAATAATTAAAAAATTAAGTTTATTGATTGATATGTACACAAAATAAATTTGAAAAAACAGAGATTTTTCTTTCAAATACTGTTGAAATAACATATTTTGAGATGTTAATTTTTCCAAATCTAAATTTTTTTATTACTTATTTATTTGACCTAGTATCGGGATTCTAATGTGTTCTTAAGTAAAATTGATGAAATTCAATTATTAATTCCAATTTTTGAAATTGGAATTGTTATCATATTTTCATTGGTTTTAGCTCGTGTCTTGGGAAAACGAGGGATACCTCAAGTGTTAGGGTTAATTTTTGCTGGTATTGGACTTCAATTTTTAGCTAAAAATATTGGATTTCCCACCCCTCCAACGGCTGAATTACATTATATTATAACTAATGGTGCATTAGGATTCATCGGTTTTTCGATTGGCGCTCATCTTGATTTAAGAAAGTTTCGAGAGGAATCCATAGGACTAACCTTAGTTCTAGTTGGTGAAGCTTTTGGAGCGTTTATTATTGTTATTTTTGCAATTGGTTTTTTTCTAGGAGATTGGATATTAGCTTTTCTTCTTGGTTCTATTGCTATGGCTACCGCTCCTGCCTCAACTTCTGCTGTAATTAGTGAATACCGTTCTGAAGGCCCACTTAGTCAGCTGATTCTTTTTATTATAGCTTTTGATGATATTTTAGCAATAATTTTCTTTAATGTATTTCTTAATTACTCAAAATCTTACTTTTTAGGCATTTCATTATCTTTACTAGAAACAATTTTGCCTATTATTCTTGAATTGGCAGGATCTCTAATATTAGGAATTTTTCTCGCGTTATTACTCTATCCATTTCATTTCGAAGGTGTTTCAGCAAGTCAATCTGCTGAATTTGTATTTCCTGCAATTCTAATCTGTATTGCTCTTGCTGGATTGCTTGACATAAGTATAATTTTAAGTTGTGTAATTTTCGGTCTTACTCTCTCAACAGTAGCTAGATGTGAGAATAAAGCATGTATTATGGGTGTTGAACGACTGTCTTCCCCTATTATTGCACTTTTTTTTATTTTAATTGGATTTGAAATGGATTTATCCCAATTAATAACTAATACTCTGCTCCTTATAATGATATACGTCTTCGCTAGAGCAACTGGAAAATTTATTGGGTCTTATACCACAGCACGCCTTGCTAAGATGCCAGAAAATGTTTTAAAAAACTTGCCCATTTCATTACTGACACAAGCTGGAGTAGCAGTAGGTTTAGCTGCATTAGCTTATTCTCAACTTTTAGAGATTGGGATCCCTTCAGCTATCATCACTGCAGTCCTTTTATTAGATGTAATTGCTGTTAGTGTGCTCATTACCGAAATAATAGGACCATTATTACTAAAATTTGCTTTAAAAAGAGCAAATGAGGTAAATGTCACTAAATCAGTAGAGAATGTAGACAGTGGTTGTGATTCTGATTAAGCAGAATTAAGAATAAAATTTGCTAATCGTTTACTAAATGCCATTAATACAGAAACTAATGGAGTTCCAAGAGAATTGGGAAGTATACTTGAATCACAAACAAATAAATTTGGAATTTTTGTTTGAAGATCTGCATCTACAACTTCACCGATCGCATTTGACCCTCCTGGATGTGCACCTCTAATGGTGCTAGAGAAAATTGTTTTAGGATCACCACCTGCTTCAAGAAGTACTTCTGAAGCTAATTGTTCTCCCTCATCTAATCGTGATAGATCTTGTTGTGAGAGTTTTTTTGAGATATTAAGGGAAAATCTTCCAAATCCAAGGGTACCATTCTTTTCATCTTGGATTTTTGTCATTATACCGACTAATCTAGGGTAATGCCTAAATTTAAAAACATTTAGAGGATTTTTCTGTAAAATCATTGTAACTAGGAATAACCCCCATGGATCAACAATAGGACTTTGCATAAATCCTTCATTATAAAATTCATATGTTCCTACCGCCATAGGTATATTATGGATTGTACTGAGGGCTTTATCTTGGACTTTTGAGTAAGTAAATACCAAAGGATCCATGAAAAAAGATTTACCTGCATTAGAAATTCCAGATTTTTGGAGAAGAATTGATGAATGTATACCTCCTGCTGATACGATTACTCTATCCGCTGTAATTATGTGTCCACGATGTGGTTTTACACCAAGTACAGAATTTTTATTCGATATTACACGATCTGCTTTCTTTTTTTGCAAAATTAGTCCGTCTTTTTTGGCATCTTCAATTAAAGTTCTTGCTGTGTATTTTGCATTCTTTTTACAACCCAACATACAAGAAGAACATCTAGGAATGCATTTTGTCTCATCAATAAATTTAGGCAACTTTTGCCAATGAAATCCAAGACGATTTCCTGCGTTAAGTAGATTAAGATTTCCTTCTCCAATAAGTTCATTTGACAAAAGAGTTGGCTTTAATTCTTTTTCAACACAATCTAGTTCATTCTCTAAAAAAATTCCCCATTCTTTAAAGGCATCTTTCGATGGTCTGCAATATGTACCTGCTGATATGACTGATGAACCTCCAACGGTTACTCCAGAAGCTACTAAATTATGTTCCTTTGTATATCGAAATCCTTTTCGATCAACTATTCTTAATACTGCTAAGTGGTTTCCTAAAAATTTGTGATAACCCCCTTTCTCTAGCAAAAGGACATTTTGTCCATGAAAGGTTAATTCTCGGGCTAGAAATGCACCAGATATACCCGAACCAATTATAATTGTATCATAATGCTGTGTCATCAAATTCCCTCAGGCTAGATTTCTTTTTGGATTACCTGTGTATTTTGCTTCAGAGGGAATAATGGTTCTTACTGGTCTTTGTGTGTATTCTTCGAGTATATGAGCTGTTAATCCTGCAATACGTGATATTGCAAAGAAAGCTTTCGCTGTACTAGCTTCAAAACCCATATCCGCCAAGATAGCTCCAATAGCTCCGTCTACGTTTAGTGGTAAGGATTTTTGTGACTGATAGCTGAGTTCTTTAGCGATTAATTGTGCTAAATTGACATAAACTCCACTAATTTTTTCCTGATCAGCAATTTTTAATAATTTCATTGTGCGTGGATCTTTTGTATGATAACGGTGACCAAATCCAGGAATGCGAATCTTTTGTTCTCGAGCTGCTTGTACCACTGTTGCTACGAGGTTTTGTAATGATTGATCATTTTTCTTTTTTTGGAGAGTTTCTTTTAGGAACTTAAAACATTTTTCTCCTGCTCCTCCATGATAATCTCCTATAGCTAAAATTCCAGTACCCATTGCTGTTGTTATTGGTACACCACAAGAAGCAACAGTTCTTGCAGCAACAGCACTCGGTGCAGTAACTCCATGATCTATTGATGAAACAAGAATAGCATCAATTACTTTTTCTTCTCTTAAAGAGGGTAATTCTCCTCTAATTATCAAAAAAATCCCAGAGGCAAATGTAATTGATCCGATAAGCTCGTCAAGTGGATATCCCCTTATCAAAAGTTCATTAGGAGTCACTTTAGTAATTTTTGTTTCCCATTCTTCTGTCATTTTTATACATCTTAATTTAAAATTGTTTGAAAAGTTTATATCAATACCTAGAAATTAATAAAAAAGTAAGCAAAAATTTTTTTGTTCACGTTCCTTATTAGTTCCTAAAAATTTTTTTTGAAAAGGAGGAAAAGTAAAATGATTGTTAACTCTTTAGGTCGTTCACTTCCCGAAAATCTTTTTGGAAAGAAAATTCGCCCTTATAGAGGGATCCATGAAAGTAAAATTCGTGGCAAACGTGTAGGTCCCTCTTATCAAAAATCAATCGTCACCAGAGATTCAAAACGTTTTTTTGATTCAATCGAGAGTTTGTTGTCTCATCTTTCATTAGTAAATGGAACAACAGTTTCGTTTCATCATGCCTTAAGGGAGGGAGATAATGTCATCCTTCCCATAATGAATGCAATATCTTCATTCGGACTAAAAAATATTACTTTAGCGTCCACTGCTCTCTTCTCTGTTCATACACCACTAAAGGAACATATTGAATCAGGGACTATCAGTCGTATAGAAGGATCTATTAATGGTCCTTTAGGAAAGTTAATATCTAATGGTACTTTAAATTTACCCGTTATTTTACGGTCTCACGGGGGTAGGGCACGCGCAATCCAAGAAGGAAGCCTTCATATAGATATTGCCTTTATTGCTGCTTCTTCTTGTGATTTAATTGGAAATTTAAATGGTATTGATGGAGTAAATGCATTTGGAAGTCTTGGGTATCCGCTAGACACAGATTCCCTCTATGCTGACATTGTGGTCGGAGTTACTGATTCGATATCTTCTGAACCTCTTGAACATATAAGTATACCTTCTAGTCGCGTTGATTATATATTGGAGGTTAATTCAATTGGAAACCCCAAGAAGATAACATCAGGAAGTTTAGACAGAAAGGTACCCGAAGAAAGATTAAAAATAGTTGAAAATGTTGTAGAAGTAATTAAGCTGTCAGAATACTTTAAAGACGGATTTAATTGGCAAGCAGGGGCTGGTGGAATGTCTTTAGCGGCTTCAAAATACCTTAAAGATCTCATGTTGGATTCTAAAGTTGAGGGAGGATATATTTTTGGAGGTATTGAAAAAAATTCTGTCGAAATGCTTCAAGAAGGGTTTTTTAAACGGATTTATGATGCACAATCATTTGATGTCATAGCCATTGAATCCCTACAATCTAATAAACATCATGTCGAAGTATCTATAGATCACGCATATAATCCATTTAATAAAGGTTGTATTGCAAATCATACCGATTTTTCTGTTTTAGGAGCTACTGAAGTTGATCTTAATTTTAATGTCAATGCAAATACTTTTAGTAATGGAAGATTAAATTCTGGAATTGGTGGGCATCAGGACGCTGCTCGGGCTAAAATAAGTATGATTGTAATTCCTATTGCAAGACGTGTTCCCACAATCGTGAAAAAAGTTACAACAGTTTCTACACCAGGGGATTCCATTGATGTAATTATAACTGAAGAAGGTGTTTCAATTAATCCACAAAGTTCTGTTCGACGAGAGAAACTTAAGAATGAGCTTGAAAAAGCCGGAATAAAATTGAGAAAAATAGAAGATCTTCATGCTGAATCAATTAGTTCAGCTCCTATTTGTGAGCTAAACCAAACCGATCAAATTTATGGTCTTATTGAATATCGAGATGGAACCCATCTTGATGTATTATATCAGATTGAGGAATAAGTTTTAAGAAAGATATTTTACAAATTCAACGGTAAAACCAAGTTTTTTGAGGTTTTCTAA
>NZ_CDLCQJ010000116.1:0-23569 GCF_975850365.1 Candidatus Hodarchaeum mangrovi
GGATATAATAATATAGAAGCCTCAAGAGAGGATATAGAAATTATTCATTCTTCAAATCATTATGATTTAATTAAGAAAACAAAAGGAATAGACCAGTATTTCAGATTTGATGCTGATACTAGTGCTAATGGTTATACATTTCAAGCAGCTACTCAAGCAGTTGAGATTGGGAAAATAGCTATAACGCAAAGCAATCTTTCAAAGTCTATCTTTGCTCTTGTAAGACCCCCAGGTCATCATGCAACACAAACAACTCCGATGGGATTCTGTATTTTTAATAATATAGCTATAGCGACTCAATATGCTCTTAATAGGTCACTTTATAAAAGAATTGCAATAATAGATTTTGATCAACACTTTGGAAATGGAACCGCATATATTCATGAACATAATCCATCAGTTTTGTATATAAGTACTCATGCTGATCCAAGAATGGCATATCCAGGAACAGGATTTGTCGAAGAGATAGGAAAAGGAGATGGAAGGGGATTTAGTATCTGCATTCCACTAGGTTATCGTGCTACGGAATTTGACATAAGTTTAGCTTTTCAGAGACTTTTAACACCTATACTTTTACAATTTAAACCAGAAATATTAGCTATTTCAGCAGGTTTTGATGGTTATGAAAGAGATCCCATTGGGATTTTGGGAATAAGCTTAGAGGGATTCGGTTTAATAGGGCAGATTTTACAAAGTATTGCTTTAGATCTAGAAATTCCTGTTGCTCATTTTCTGGAAGGAGGATATAATATTAAGATGTTCCCTCTTTTAATCTCTACCTATGTACAGTCTTTTTGTAGTAATAATGATAATAAAAAGGACAAAATAATCGAACAAGCTCAAGATCAGACAATTCTGACCCTTAAAAAGGCTCAAACTCTATTGAAGGATTTTTGGGAAATATAACTTTTTATTGTCAATTCCAATCAATGGAATAACGTAAAAGAGCTATGAGACCTCCAAATGTTTTTACTTGTTGACCATTTTCACTATTTGTTGATATGATTATTATTCTTCCTCTATTACGATCTATTTTCTTTAAAAGTTCCTGAATTAACTCTGAATTGACTCCCTCATTTCCATGTAATAAAGAATCATTTAATATGAGGGATTCAACTGCGCCTGTTTCTGCAATTCTATTGATAGCAGAGAATCCATAACTAATACTTTTACTTCCTTGATTCAAACGAACGAGAAATTCATCGATAATTCTTCTTTCAGCGAAAATTCTAAAATCAGCAGCTATTTTATCAATAGTCTCCGATTTTAACAATTCAGAAATTCCCACTCTATTTCCTCCACTTAAAGACCCGGCTACTACGATATTTAATTCTTCTTTTACAAATTTATCTTTTAAAAATAACGCAAAACGTTCTTTAATGAATCCAGGTCCTCCAATAATAATATTTGGAGTTTCTAAAACTATTTTTCGTCGTAAAATCCCACTTATTGTTTCAAAAAATTGATTTATTTGATTGCTTCGTGTTTTCTCTTTACTCTGCTTTCTGGAAATATGAGATTTCTCTTGTGCGACTATTTGTACTGCATAATTATCTAAAATAGCAACACATGCATCTGTAGTGTCAATTGCGATAAGACATATCTTAGGTTTTTTACTTGCTTCCTCTGCCTCCTTCAAAAGCTGTAAATAGTACTGTGTCCATTCAGATTTTAAAATTGTTATAGTTTGAGAGATTTCAAGATTTAAAGTATGATATGATCCAATAGCAACATGTTGTTCTGGTCCTTGAAATATTTTACCTTTTACACGTAAACGATTACTTATCGTGCTATCTTGAAAAGCCCAATCTTCTGCTTGTATTCCAATGACCATTGTAATGCGTTGACTTTCATCTCCAGATCTTCCTTCGCTACCAGCACGACGTACGCGACGACTAGATTTAGCAATAACTTGATCATTAGGAGAAATGATATTAGATAATACATAAAGATCTGTTGGGCTATCAGGTCTCACAACAACCTTACTATTTTTAAGATCGATCTTAACAACATGCACTGAAGAGTATTTCCTTAATTCATTGATTAAAATAATTTCAAAGAGGATGTGATGATATCTACTTCCTTATTCATATAGGGTCCTATCCCAAGAGCAGTTGTAGTATTTGGAGGTAATTGTGTACGTCCTGCGTCATCAATTTTAACAACGATAACTCCTGTTTTTTTTAATCGAATTTCCATTTCTAAAAGTTCTGATTCAGATTCAGCTGCAAGAACCACTTTTTTTTGACCTGTTCGCCACCAAAGGTCAAAATCATTCCGCTTTTCGGCTTTTGATCTTATTGCAGAGGCAACTGCGGCATGAGAGGCTTGTACTGCGGCTTTACCTTTTGACATCTTAAGATCTTTACGTAATACAATTATTTGTTTTGGTTCAAGCAATTTTCGGCCACCCAAAATGTTAAGTATTCCTAATCTTCCGCCTTGAAGGTCACATTTTAATCTTTTAATAGTTATAACCATCAGTGAGGTACATGAACATCATAATCGAACTTATTCGGTGTCCTGATTAAGTTCAATTCAGTTTAGGTCAGTATCATCATAGGTTTAATTAGTTTAGAATGTGACTTCTACTCATTTATTTTACTTACAAATTAAGCAGTACTTTCAGAATCTTAATTAAATTTCTTATTATGTTCAAATAGTAGAAAGATAATATATTCTGAATTATAAATTCAGAAAATCTGGAAAAAAAATTCTTATTTTGTTTATATAAGTAAATCTTTACCTTTGGTTATGACAATACGACAGGGTATGGGAAACTTCGCTTTTCCACGTTTTAAAGCTCCTTTCGCCACAGTCAAATATTCAGGATTTGTACGTACTAGAAGTAATCGATCATTTTCATATACTCTGGCAGCCACACTAGTTACTTTCCCAAAGGATAAACGCATACCATTTTGTATACGATCTGCTCCAGCTCCTGTCATCATTTTATTTTCACGTATTTTATGATGAGGATACACGCAAACTTTGAAATGATAGCTTTCTCGTCCTAATGATCGTGTTAAATATCGATTTACGTGAATTCGTGCAGCTTCCAACGCGTTATGGGAGATTTGAGCTCTTTCATCAGCAAAAAGAGTTAATTCAATCGGAAACTCTTTGCCAGGAGCACCAAATTCGAACGAACGTATTTTAGGCTCAGGACCTCCTTTTATATATTTCTTACGTGTGTAGGCTGGTCTATCGATCCTTGTATAACATGAAGCTGGACGTCGTCCCATTTTAATCATCTCAAAATATACATAAACTCGTTACATTCTTATTAGTAAGTATAACAAGATTTTTGACAAGAAAATCTCTATATTACGCGTTTTTTAGATTAGCATTTTAAACTTACTTAACTAAAAGCTAAAGTGAAAATATGGAAAGTTTGAGTAATCTCAATTACTTTAAAAAATATTGATGTTAAATTTTAGTAGAAATTTTAATAGTGGTGAAAATTATATGGTAGAAATTCCAAACTCATCGATTCATAGGATTATTCGCAAATCTGGTGTGAAAAGAGTATCAAAATCTGCAATAATTGCATTACAAAAGGAATTGGAAGAATATGGTCTAGAAATTTCAAAAATTGCTAGGGATATTTCTTTATATTCAGGAAAAAAGACTATTGACGAAAAAGACATTAATTTAGCAATTTGGAAGTTTAAATTAAATAAATAAGAATCAAATTTCTCCATGGAAAACCAGAATTCTGAATTAAATAAAGGAAGCATTAGCTACCTAAAAGAGATAAGAACCTTAATTTTAGTTCATCTACACCATTACTTTAAAATGATGATTTCAATCCACCTTTTAATAGGGAATATTCGACAATAAACGGATCTTTACCTAATATTCGGAATAAATTTAGTAAAAAATTAACTACTATTATATTCCATTGCTGAAAAATAGGAAAAGATAACCAAACTAAAATTACAAATAATAGATTACAATACAAACTATGTGATAGCAAACGAATTAAAATTAGCTAGTTAGAAAAAAGATCAAGGTTTCTAACAAAACACAAGTGAAACTGCATATTAAAATTACTTTATTACACTCACCTGTTTACTTCAATCAATTTGATTAGTTAAATGGATGTGAATGGATAACACATAACATAGAGTTAATTAATACTATTAATACATGGATTATTATGCCGTTTCACCTTGTGGATCAAAAGGTGAATAACAAATGGCAAATGAAGAAGAAATTGATACTAGTACTGTAAAATACTTAATTCATGAAAAATTCAGTATTAATGGTGTAGCTGAACGCTCTGATATCATTGGAGCGTTATTTGGACAGACAGAAGGTTTAATTGGAGAGGGATTAGATCTAAGAGAACTGCAAAAAACATCTCGAATCGGACGAATAGCAGTTAAACTCCAATATCAGAAAAAACAAAGAAAGACAGTAGGAATGATAATTATCCCTTCCTCCTTAGATCGCGTTGAAACAGCTTTGTTAGCTGCAGCATTAGAAACTGTAGATCGTGTTGGACCATGTGTTGGTAAAATCGCCCTTCAAAAGATAGAGGATGTACGAGAAAGTAAAAGAAGGCAAATAGTAACACGAGCTTCTCAAATATTGAAAACATGGGATCATGAAGTGACGTCTGATTCAGTTTCTGTATTAGATGAAGTTCTTAAAGAGGCTAGGATTAGCATAATCCAAAAATTTGGAAAGGAAGAACTACCAGCTGGGCCTGGAATCCAAGACAGTGATAGCATTATAATTGTTGAAGGTCGTGCAGATGTTGTAAACTTATTGAGACATGGATTCCGAAATGTCATTGCTGTCGAAGGTACAAATATTCCACCTGAAGTAGTTGAATTAACTAGAAAAAAAGCTGCTACTGCTTTTTTAGATGGTGATCATGGCGGAGATCTTATTCTGAGAGAACTGATTCACTTAGGTGATGTTGATTACGTAGCAAGAGCTCCTATAAACCGAGAAGTAGAAGAATTAACTTCTAAAGAGATTTTGAAATGTCTTAGAACTAAAATCCCTATTGAACAGGTCATGAAAGAAATGAATATCAGTCCCGAAGATATTGATATTCCAGATGAGACCGAAACCTCTCATAAAGAAATTCCAATTATTGTTAAATCACCTCCCAAAATTGATTTAAAGAATCAGGTACCAGAACAATTTTCTGAAATTATTGAAAACCTAGAAGAACAACAAGCTATTCTATTAGGGACTAATGATAAAATATTAAGGGACCATATAGAAATTAGTGAGCTAAGGGAAACTCTGAATGAAGTAGAAGGGATTGAAACAATAATTTTTGATGGAATTATTACTCAAAGACTACTTGATATCGCTGTTGAAAAAGGAATTAAGACTGTAATTGGTGCAAGGGAACATGATGTGACCAAAAAACCACTTAGTGTCAATGTTTTTCATTTTTCAGAATAAAAAAATATTCCCTTTTACTTTTTTAGAATTAAAAATGGATCTGTAGCCCTAAACACTAACTCTACGACCACATTTATGGATCTTGTCCTAATTCAGTCGAGTTCTCTGTGAAGGGCTATATTGATCCGAGTTCCTGTTGTTTAAGAGGGTTGACCCTGCTTTTCATAGAAGGATGATACACCCAATCTCATGCGAGAGCCCGTCTCCTAATCTTATTGGAGAATGCTCAGGATTTACCTACTTTTTTGCTCCTTTATTCATCTGGGACAATTTACCCATCCTCAGGTCCTCGAGAAGTAGGGGAATCGCCTTCATCGCAAATAAAGTAAGGACTCTTTCCTACAAAAACTTTTCTGTTTTATGATAGAATTGGATTTTTTGAGAAACTTTTTATTAAAATGCTTAAATTCTATAGAAGTGAAGAGAAATGAAACACAAATTCAAAACTATAGGTTTAGGAGGCACATTTGATAGACTTCATAATGGCCATAAACTTATGCTAGATGTTGCTGCTTACTTTGGTAAAGAAATCCATTTAGGACTTATAGGAAATTCCTATTTAATAATGAGACCAAAACCTTTGAATAAAATAATTCAAAATTATCAAGCTCGTTGTGACACGATTTCAGATTATTTCAAAAAATACAAGGAGAACATCCTTAGGATTACGGAACTTTCAAGCCCAGGTATGGATCAAAAATTAGCTTCAGAATCTTCATTAGAGGCTTTAATAGTATCTCAGGAGACTCTGAAAGGAGCACTACTAATAAACAAGAACAGAATAGCTAATAAGAAGTCTTGTCTGAAAATTTTAGTAATTCCTTTTGTTCTTAGAGAGAATGGAAGTAATGAGTCCAGTACAAAACTACGATATGAAGATTCTAATAAATAAAACGGAATAGGATATTGAGGATATGGAAGGATTCCTCCGTACTCAAGATCATCATCACTTAAAGAGTTGGTTAAATCCCAACACCTTATCGGGAGGGCTAGAGCCGTCATTGGTCCTTCCGATGAAATCATTAAAGGAAGATTGTTATAAGCTTATCGGTTATTGCTTTCAACAAACATTTTTAATGTGTTACATGACTTAAACAGAAGAAATCATAGAATACAATTCTTTACAACCTACATTAAACCATTGTCAGGAAAAACTAAAATGGATCCTCTAGTATTTTTAATAATTGTCATCTTTGCGTGGTTTTCCCTCAGTACTATTTCTAGAATACCGTGGTTTGATTTTAAAAACCCTGATATTGGTTTAGGTTATGCATTTTATAGAACTAAAAAATTAAATAATCTTCTTGATAGATTGGCCCAAAAAGGACGCTTCTTTTGGAAATTTCTTTGGGATATTGGAATAATTTCTGGGTTAGGTATATTATTGGCAGGATTAATTATTTTTACGATTAATATCCCTTTATTTTTTATTCCTTCAACTGATGGATCTATTCCTGGAACCCCAACAGCTATCTCGATTGCTCCCGTCATTCCTGGAATAACTGTGTCTCTAGAAAATCTACCGTACTTTCTAATAGCTGTTATGGTTGGTGCAATAGCCCATGAATTTGCTCATGGTATTGCAGCAAGAGGAGAAAATATTAAGTTAAAGAGTACAGGGATCTTTGTATTTCTTGTTTTTTTTGGAGCATTTGTTGAACCTGATGATAAGAGTTTCTCGGAAAAACCTCAAAGATCAAAAATCCGTGTGTGGGCAGCTGGAGCATTAGCAAACATGATAGTTGCTTTGTTATTTTTGATTATCCTCATTCCTCTTCTATTTCCAGTTTTTATATCTCCATTTTATCAAACAAGTTCTTCAGGGGCACTAGTGGTTGAAACAGTTTCTGATACACCTGCATCAATATCAGGTATAAAAGCTGGCTTTGCTATAATAGGTATTAATTCCACCTCAGGATATATTCAAATTAATTCTGTAGCAGGATTTCAAAATTTCACAAATAATCTCTTGTCTCCAAATCAAGAAGTAACTTTTTTCTTTGATAACGAATTGAGATCAATTACCTTAATTTCGACAGAACATCCCAGCAATTCAACAAGAGGATTCATAGGTATTAGAACTGCTGATTATTTCAAACCTAGGGTTACTTTCCTTCCCTATCTAGTAAATCTCTTCCCTTATTGGATCTCCACAGCATTTTTGTATATCTTCATGATAAATTTGATGTTTGCAATTATTAATTTACTTCCAATACCAATCTTAGATGGGGATAAATTACTTGCAGATTTCCTTGGTCCTAAATTCAATCGATATCAACCTTGGATTCGTTATTACGCATTAGGTATTTTACTACTGAATATGCTCCTATCTTTCTTTATTACAGGGTGGGGTCAGCTATAATAACTATTTTTTTTTATTCTATATCCAATTAGACTTTACTCAACCTAATTTTTCAACAAGAAGGATCGGAAAAATAAATCTACAATAACTCAAGGAAATTTGATCTTTAATCCCTTTAATCTAAATATCATTTTAAGAATCATGAACCTTTAGGCAATGATTTAAAAATAAAAACTCCTAAAACTAATTAGATTTTATTTGATTACTTCGGTTGGATTCATGTGATTCTAGAAGATATTCTCAGCTTATTGGTTTCTAGCTATATGTTACTGTTTATCATTGGTGGATTAACTGCTGCCTCTTGGTTAATTGTACGCTTTGCTGGGATTGAGGATGTAACATCAAATGTAAATAGACTTGCTTTATTGGGATTCCCACTAGGTATTTTTTCGATCATAACAGTAGGGGCGGGTGTATACCTAAAATCCCTAAATTTGTCCATTCCCCAATCATTTGATATAATTACTATCTTTTTGCTAGCCCTCCTAGGAATTATTCTTATTCTAAGACCAATTAAAGATTTTCGATTTGGAGTTCTTCTTTCTCTTGCTATTGGGCTATTAGGAGCAGCTCTTTTGATATTTTTAGGATCCGAATCAGTAAAACTTTTATCAGGAGTTTTTATCTTAACTTTTTTCTTGATTTATGGGGCAATTCGTTTTTTTGAGGACTTATATCTCTTAATTGCAGATTTACTAGCCTCTCCTATAGTATCGGTCTCAATTGGCGTACTATGTATAATTCAAGGTCTTCTAGGTATATTTGGAGTTTCTCTTGGACTTCTAATACCTTTCTTGTAAATTATTCCATTAAATTCTTTATTTCTATTCGAACAGGATTCTTACTTATTAACTCCGCAATTTGACGAATTTGATCTAAAGGAAACCGATGGGCTTCAAGATTTCCTCGTAAAGTGATTTTTAACTCAACATCTCCTTCAGGAGGAACAAAGATTTGATCTATCTCAACAATATCGAGTGGAGAAAAAAAATCGGTAAATGTTCTTCTTGTATCTGCTTTTCTTTCGATAATTTCAATTGGGTTTCGAATTTCAGACTCAATAAATTCTTTAATAGCAGGATTATCTAGAATAGCCTTACCATTTTGAGCCAGTAATACAATCGAGTTATTTAAATTATGTGATCGATCTAGGATTACTGATTGTAATTGTTTGGGAAATCTTTGTTCAGCTTTCGCAAAGGCTTTCGAAACATCTACATCAAGTTGAGTTATTTTATTTTTTCGGAGTTTTTGTTTACATTTTTTACATAATACTCCTGTTTTTGCACAAAAGTTACATATTGGTGTTACAACCACGAATTATGCCTCTATTCCTATTTTTTCTATTATTTTCCTTCTTCTATATTTAATAAATTTAAAGCAGAAAAATTCTCACTCTCATAAAACATTTTTTAATACTGCAGCCACTGTATGCAATCTGTTTTCCGCTTCATCAAATACTACTGAATGAGAACCATAGATTACATCATCTGAAACTTCCTCTTTGTGTCTAGGTAAGCAATGCAAAAAGATGAAATTGGGATCAGCATATTTAACAAGATCTAAATCTACCCTAAAACCTTCAAATTTTTTTATTTTTTCCTCTGCTTCTTTCTCTTGTCCCATTGAAATAAAAGTATCAGTTACTACAACTTTTGTTGAAGTAATAGCCTTGATAGGATTATTAGAAGTAATTATCTGTTTAGGTGATTTCGCAATTTCCTTTGCATATTTTATTACTTCATCATCTGGTTCATAGCCTTTAGGTGTGGCAATATGAATATTCATGCCCATTTTTGCCGCTGCAAGAGTTAATGAATGACATACATTGTTACCATCCCCAATCCAAGCTAAGTTTATTCCCTCTAATTTACCTAAATGCTCCTCAATTGTCATAATATCTGCCAATGCTTGTAAAGGATGGAAGCTATTTGAAAGAGCATTAATTACAGGTACCCCTGATTCTTTCGCTAGTGTTTCCACATCTGATTGGTCAAAAACCCGAGCTAAAATACCAGAAACAAACCTTCCAAGTACAACCGCAGTATCATACAGTGATTCATTTACTCCAAGCTGAATGTCATCTTTTCCTAGGAATAATGCATGACCACCTAATTCAGCCATGGCTGTTTCAGTCGAAACCCGAGTACGAGTTGATCGTTTTTGAAAAATCATCCCTAAAGTTTTACCCTTCAAGGGTTGTAATTCAATGTATTTTAAACGATTTTTTTTGAAATCTTTTGCTTCATCGAGTAGAAACCGTATTTCAGATGGAGTTAAGTCCTTTAAACTTAATAACGATCTTCCTTTTAAATTCATTAAATTCACACCATATAAATAATATTCAGCTTTATTAACCACCATGTATGACTGGAATGAATGAAAGAACGTCTTTTTCTTTGAGTTTTGTAGACATTCCAGCTAGAGCAGAGATTTCTTGTTCATTAACGAATAATAATAGAGATCTCTTTAACTCTAGCGACTCAGAGAAGAAAGAACTAAGCTCTATATAGGAGGGATTAGAAAGTAATTTTCGAATAATATCACGGATTGTCATTTCTGGAGAAATTTCAATCTCGATTTTTTCTTTTTTAATATCATACTTTAATGAACCTAAAAATTTTAATTGAATTTTCATTAGATCATCCATTAACTAAATAGAAAAATATGCGCCGATCGGGATTTTCAATCAATTTCAGAAGAAACTCAAGTTTGAACCCGAGTTACAGGCTTGGGAAGCCCGAGTCCTACCAGACTAGACTATCGGCGCGTACTCATTATGTGTTGGTACCTTATCAACATGAATTTATATGAGCTCCGTTATTTTTATCTAATCTTATAGCCACTTAAATCGAAAATTTCTAGTTATCACCTCTTTTTTATCGAAACAGATCTTCTTCACGATTTCGAATTAAATCTAATGCTGATCCCTCATCTTTAGAAAAAGAAGCTCCACGGACAATAATCACAGGTGTTCCTTCATTTGCTTGTCCCATTACAATGCCTGCAGCTGCTGCGATTTCATCAGCCCGAGCAATGATCGTTGATTTCAATTCATAACCAAATAAATCAAATTTTCCTCTCATATCTAATAAAGGATGCATTCCAGCAACTCCAATGGCAACATTCACTGTTCCTACTCTTAAAGGACGTCCAAATGTATCGGATATTATAACAGCAACTTCCTTGTTAAATTTTTCTTTTAAATACTCTTTAATTTTTCTTGCTGATTTATCAGGATCCTTAGGAAGAGATATAACCGTTTCTCCAGGAGTATTGGATTTATCTATTCCACTATTTGCACAAATGAATCCATGTTTTGTTGCTGTAATTAAAACTTTATTATTCATACGGACTATTTCATTACTCTCCTTTAATATGACTTCAATTTTTCTAGGGTCTTTATCCTGAATTTCTCCGATTCTTATTGCAAAAGGACTTGGTTCAATTTCATTTAAATCATAAACTTGGTTTTCAGCTTTTGAAACAATCGTATGAGCTATAACTAGAACGTCACCATTCTCAATAGTGATTTTTTGTAATTCCTCTTCAAGGATTTGTTCAATTTTATCCCCAGGATAAATTAATGGAAAATTTTCTAATGGAAAAATAGTTATGGTCATTTTTAGATATACCCTTCGTTTAAGTGTCAGAAAATTAGCCTCAGACCGCTCATCGTTCAACATATTCTATTCTGAACTATAAAAATTCTCATCATGGGCTATTTTGATAATGATACTGAATATTCTAATTAATTCCTATATCCCAAATTCTGATGGACGTGTTTTAACTTCTTGAGCTAAGTCTTGTAATAGTTTCATAACTTTTTCAGTCTGAGAAGTGTTTCCTACCTTTTGGTATTTGTCATGTGCTTGTTTAAGTAAATCTATTGCCTCTTTCATATTCTCACGAGCACTTATTAATGACTTAGCTCTTCTGTAAAGTGCATGAGCTTCATACCTAGTTGGATCTTCACGTCCCATTCGAAATTCTTCAACAGCTTTCTCTAAATAATATGCTTTGTCGAAATCGGATTCCATAGCAGCAGCTCTCTGTACAAAAGATCGAGCTCTAGCTCGAGCAGCTTCCATTTCCATACCTGTGGTTTGATACAATGCTCCCGCTGATTCAAATAATCTTGCAGATTCTATGAACTCACTATTTTGAGCCTTTGACTTGGCTAACTCTACTTGTGTTTGTGCTTGAATAGTTCGAGCCTGTCTGGCCTCTTCCATGAATCCTTCGGTTGAAAAAGTAACATTTGCCTTACCAAAACATCGAATAGCTTCAAGAAAATTAGATTCAAGCATGTAAATATATCCTTGTGAACATAATCCATATGCTTCGGATCGTTTAGCAAGTTTTTTTTGATCTCCTCCTAAAAACAACTTTGATGAGTTAACAAATGATCCTTCGGCATCTGAATAACGTTGTGACTCATAAAATACCATGCCACGGTCAAATTCTTCTTGAGCTTTTTTGATTTTATTGGACTTGAATATTGGCATGAAATAAACCTCCAATTGAGATGTTTCTTACTATAACCCAATTGAATGCATATATTGTACTGTTATATATACAAGTTTTTTTTAAAATTATTAAAACCTTCTTATAAATTAACTAGTTCAAAAAGCTTGTTAAAATTTTCTTTCTTTATCAATATAAAGAGATTTCAAGCCTGATTTTTAGGAACATCATTAATACATTTCTTTTATAATAATTTTAATAATATTAGGCTGATTAATTGACTATTTAAAATTATTTCATTAGTACAAAGAGAATAAGAAAAGATAAATAAAGCCTCCCTTGTATGAATCCTCCTAGACTAGAATACTTTGGTATTTCATCTTGATACTATCCAGTTCGAATGAAATAGATTTATTATTCATAAAGAGTTTATGCTTCTAGGTGGAACAATCGTGAAGAATATTCAAAGGATTATTTCGTTAAATTTCTTTGTTATCCTAATTATATCAACTATCGCTATTAGTGCAGTCGATTACAGCTCATTAGCCACAAAAAAAGATGATAAAGGATTGTCCACGATACATACATTACGTAATAAGCATTTTTCGCAGTATTCTATAGCACAATTTGCTAATAAAGAAGATTTTACTAGAATTTCGTTAACTAAAAGCCTATCACAGATTCTTAATGGCAGTGCTCCTTATAATTTCTTTCCCGGGGACATCATTCGCTTTACAAATCGATTTACAATTCCTGGTCAAATTACGACTAATTATGCGTTATTAAATCATACAGTCTCTATTTTTTTAATAAAACAAGGGACTTTAAATCCCACTAATCCAACTTACTTCATCAAAAATTCTACGACTAATGGAACTCAAGTTGGAAAATTTAAACTTACAGAAAACCCTGCAGAAGGATTTATTGATACTACGATAACTATCCCCGATTTAACCACTCTTGAAGTAACTTATGGGATTCTACCTGGAGATAACGTAACTATTTACCAATATCTTGCTCCTTCACTAGGTTCGGGTGCTGAAGGCGTCCCACCTTATGCTTACACGGATAATTTCACTCTAAGTGCGTTTCCAATCCTTTCCATTGGTACAGGTTTCGTGAATCCAGCTAGTGGTGACAATCAATTTCGACAGGGAGAAAATGCTAGTTTCATTTTAACAGCCTTATCAGGATCGGATCCAATTGACAATACTTCAATCAGTGCTACGATTCATTATAATAGCTCTGAGGTTCAAATAGCTAATACAACAGGATTGGGAATTATTTGTTATCTTCGAGATGTCACTACTGGTCTTCCAAGGACTTCAACCGATTCAAATGGACAATTACGAATTATTGTTGTAACAACTTACCCAACCACGACTGAAGATAATTTTTTCATTAATATAACAGGTGATTTTATTGGTACAAGTGTCTATTCACCCGAAATTCCTGAATCAAGATATGCAAATAATAAAGCTCAATTCACAATAAGCAATGAGATGGATACAGCATCGATTACAATCACATTAGTAACTCCATCTGATTATATACGTCCACCTAATGTAAATTTCACCATCGTTACAGCAAGAATTGCTATTATATACGCGTATACTGGAGCAACTTATTATATCCCAAATATTCCTGTACGAGCAACACTTGATACATATCCCACAGGAGTGAGTTTGTCAATTGCATCAGGATATACCAATAATGGTTCTGGATGGGCTTTAACAGATAGTTCTGGATATGTTGAATTTAATATCACTTCAGGATTTCCCATTCCTTATCAGTTAAAGACTCCAACAATTACTGTAGAAGCAGATTTGGCCAACCCATCTGCTCCTGGAGGTTCATACCCCTCAGGTCCTCCGAATGCTCCACATCGCTTTATTAGGGGGTCAGGGGACAAAATCCTAATCAGTGATAATCAAATGATTAGTATAGATCCTGAATTCTTAATTGGGCAGATTGGACTTTATTCCTATAATGCAAGCATTATACATCCTGGTGAAAGTGCAGTTTTAGAATTTGAGATTAATTCAAGTCAAGCTCCCTTAATTAACTTTGTTAACGTGCCAGTAAAATTTGGGCTTAATCAGGCAATTGCAGGTGTTTCTCTTTCAATTAGTGGATATACTCCTTATGGGAATGGTTATTATCTTACTGATGCAAATGGGCGAATCAAAATAACAGTATCCTCTACTTACCTTATAACTCCAGAAATAATTCAAAATGTGATATTAGATATTACTATAGACTTTGAAAACGATTCTAATGTTCGATGGATGGGAACATTTCATAGTGGAACAGCAACCTTTGCAGAGTATGATAAATCTTGGTCTACAAGTCAATATTCTAGCTTAATTATAAACCCTCAATTTATTCTAAGCAATATCATCTTATCAACAACAAATGAGACAGGTGACACTAGAATTCGGCCAGGAGACGGCTTAGAAGTTACTTTCAAAGTTCAGGAACAGGGAACAGGCATAGCACTAGGTAGAGTTCCCGTTAATGTGTCCTTAATGAGTACGTATGCAGGGGTATCGCTGAGTATTGGTTCTACTCATGGGGGTTCTGCTGGGCCAAATTACTATTATTCTACTTTAACGGGATTAGTTTCTATTATCTTGAGCACTACATATGGAATCACACCTAAAAATCTTCTAATCCAATTAAATGCAACTGCAGACTTTTCAAATGATTTATTAGATGTTTGGCATATTGGTCAAATTCCCTCCTCTGGAAATTTTCGCTCAAACTTCTCTTATTCATATTTAATCCAAAATATTAACGTTGATCCTCAGTACTTCACAGGTATTATTTATATTCCATCTGATAACCAACCTGTTACCCCTGTTCAGCAGACCGAAAATTTTATTATAGAATATGAGTTAAAGCTTAGGTACCAGTCATTAGATAATTTTCCATCAATTGATGATATTGTAATTTCGATATTAGTAAATAATTCAAATCCTTCTGTCTATAATATGGCCGTAATCCCTTCAACAAGTCAAGATTCTTCAGCAAGTAGCGTAACGTTTCAATTACAGACCAATGCAACTGGAGAAACACCAGAAGGAAAATATAATATAACAGCACGTGCTGATTTTGGAGGAGGAAGCTCGCTAGTATACAATATTACACATTCGACTGTTCCATCTGGAAAACTTGCTGGCTATTGGGTTAATGGATCTCAGACAGATGCCTATTCTTATATTAATTATATTTTTGAAGTAAAAAATCAAGATAGGATTGTTCTTCAGGTAACTGGTGTTTCGGATCCTATCCATACAGATGAAGGTTATAATCCAATTACTACAAAATATGAGGTTTATCGAACAACAACGACAATCATGATATTTGGTAGTTACAAAGATAATACACTTGATCCAGTGCAAGGGAGGGATATTATCCTTGCTTATGATTATCTAGGTTTAAGCTCTCCTGTCACATTAGCTACTGTAACAACAAATACTTCAGGGGAATTTTCTCAGCCTATTTCTCTTCCAACCACAACTCCCTTGCGTGATATTATTATTTTTGGAAGAGATTCAACTAATCCGATTCCTCAAGAAGTCAGGATTAATATAACGAATATTAGGGTTGTTACTACAATTTCTCTTGCCGATTACTCTTTAAGTAGCTATACAGGCACCGCAATATATGTAGGAGAAACAGTTACAGCCTCTGGAACCCTTCTAGATGACCAAGGAGTGCTTATCACCTCTGTCGAATTAGCAAGCCGACTTCGTGTAATTGGGTGGGATGGGTCTGCAGAAGTAGGAATTGCAGTAGTTGATTCTCCAGTTTCGGGTACTTACTCTATCAATTATCAAATTCCTAGCGCTTATAGTGGTTCTACCCTTAATATTCGATTAAATATTACATCCCATGCTAATCTAATCCACTTCCGCCCTACATACACACAAATCCTCCTTGATGTTTATAATGATATTCAGCTCAATAATTGGCGTATCTATCTTCCAGCAAATGGAGGTACCCTATCATTAACCAACGGAAGTACGTTTGTCATCCCAGATGTAGCTAACAAATCTATTGAAATCCGAGGAGAGCTGCAGGACCAAGCTAGTCGTCCTTTGGATTCTAAAGATATTAGAGATTATTGGAATGCTACAACTCAACTAAGAACATTGGGTGCTCTAGCTACCTTTAACCTTCCATATGGTTTTCCAGGATACACTAATGTTACAATAATCTGGCAATTGTATCACATTACGGATGAAGGAACAACTTTATCTAAGAAATTTTATATTACTCTTAAATGGGAGGTTTATGACGAAACTGCACCTATTATCACAGTTGTCAGTCCAGCAGGTCTTAACTCCTCTGCACTTCCAAATAACCCGTCTACATTAATTGTTGTCGACATCACTGATCCTTTTAATAACATTGTTTCAGTAGGATTAAACCCTTCTACAGTTTATATCTTCATTGATGGCTTTTCTACCTCAATGACTCAAACTGGCTCTAATGAATTTAGTTTTACTTGGGATACCTCTTCTGCAACTGATAAAATTTATACCATGTTTATTATAGCATATGATTTTGCCAATAATAAGCAAAATATTACATTACTTGTAGTCATTGATATATTAGCACCTATTGGAACACTCGATGTTACTCAGAATACAAATAATTACGTAAATATCACCTCGGGAGGTGATGTTATAATTTCTGGGACGCTTACTGAAGCTGTGTCGTCTACTGGTAGATCTAGTGGTCTAGATGAATCAACAATATACCTTCAGATTATCAACAACACTGGTTTTACTATTGTAAATAGACTTGTTACTTTAACTGGAGGAACAGTTGAAGAACGATGGACGATCATTTTAAACGCTGATGATCTTGAAAATATGGCACGAAATCCAGCTTTTATTTCTACATCTGAAAATTGGAAAATTCGTTTAGTGTTTAATGACCTTGCAGGAAATTCAGACTTTAAAGAGCTAGATGTAAAATTAGACAAAGATAATCCAACTATCACAATAGTAGAAGGCGAAGGCACACCTTCAATTGTAACTGAACCATTTAGCTTTAATATTTCCCTTATAGATGATCAGAGTGGGATTAATTCTTCCACTATCTTTATACAAATTTATAATAACAACGATCAACTTATTGATACTATAATAAGCCCTAATATAGTAATTGAGCAAAAAACAACAAGTATATATCAGGTATCATATAATCCTGAACTATTACCCTCAGGAGTTTATTATATTCAAGCTCATGTATTTGATAATACAGGAAATACCAACTCTGTCAATGATGAAGTGTTTTTCATACCCCCTCGGCCCTCAACAACTACACCAACTACAACAAGTCCTCCAAATGGAGGCCCTTCTTTGGGTGGTGTGAATTTATTTACATTTATTATATTTGATATTCTAGCTCTTGCAGGGGGAGTTATTCTTGCCATAGTATATGAAAAATATCGAAAACCAAAGATAACCTAAAAAATAATTAAATTAAAGAAAAGAAAAATAATAAGAATGATGGTATTAACATAAGCTATTTAGTAACAGAAGAATTCAAATCAGGAAATAGTGATAAGAATGAAAACCCTAAATTATTTTGCGCAAGCTCAACCAAGTATCCCAATAGAAATTGCAATTCTCTTCATTGGAGTTTTAGCCATAATTGGATTTTTAATTGTTTATTTCAGAAAACAGATATTAGAACGTCTAGGTGTAGGTGCTGTCAAGAAAACCATTATGGAACAGGAAATTGAACAGCGACTTGTCCAAATTCGACAACTTGCACGTCAACAAATGTTCCGTGAAGCTTCTATCCTAATGTGGCAAACTATGACCCTAGCTTCAGAAGGATTTTTAGGAGTGTCTCGGCAACCAAACGAATCAGCTCGTCAACTCGGTGTCAAACTTATGAATCGAGGAGATATAGATCCTAGTGCTATTAATGCGATTGTAATTGCATTTGAGAAAGCAAGATATGGTCAAACGCCTTTAACAACTCAAGAATTTAAGGATGGATTATCAGGATTACATCAATTTCTTCAAACAGCTACCTCTGTTGGGGAAATACCTATGGAATAAAATTGATAACAATAAAAAACGTAACTCATATAATGTGGGTCAAATTATGGTAGAAATTAACCGAAGTAGTGCTGTTTTGATCGTCCTAGCAATTATAATTAGTTATCCTTTTATTTCAGCTTCATTATTAGGCTTTATTTTTAATCGCAGTTCTACGGACTTTTCGATTTATAATACTGGTTGGAATGGGGTAAGTGAGTTCAAACAGAAATTTATTGATCATCCAAATCAGGGAAAAATCTCTACCATTGTGGGAAGCAGTAATATTCTCAACAGACTAAATGCAACAGAGAAGAATAATTCACTTATTATATTAGGACCAGCTATTCATTATGACTTTTCAGAAGCACTAGCTATCCTTATGTTTGCTATTAATGGAGGACGTGTTTTAATAGCTGACGATTTTGGGACAGCAAACGATATTTTAAGCGTTTTGAACATTTTCTTAGGATTGATGTCCCAAATAAATTTAGGGGATCTTGGACTTGATGGTATGAATCTTTTCGGAATGGATAGTGGTACAGGAAATATGCAGGGAACTTTAAATACTACAGGCTCTAATGTATCGTTCAATTTTCCGATTGCCGGAATCGCAATAAACGGAAGTCTTTTAGCTGATCAAGGTAGCTATTACGAAACCCCACTCACCCCTATATTTCATTCACCAGAAACCACTGCACAAGAAGGTACGTCTTATCAAATGCCAGCCCCTTGGGTCTCAGATTTTACAAAAGGATTTTCAGGAAATGGAGTCATTGGTAATTTTGCTTCAATAATCACAATGAAAGTACGATATCCAAATCGGACAGATCCTGGTTATCCTGAAAATCCACCTTACATAACTAAATGGGTTCCTATGAGCGAATTCCCTGCAGAAGTATCCGAATCTTATAATTTAGAAGAATATAACATTGAATTACCTGATATATCTTTCAGTATGCAAATTGCAGTGTTATATAGTAGTACTGAGGCGTGGATGGAATCAGATATTAATGCAGCAAAATCAAATGTCAACAATATTGAGCCTGATTTGAATGAATGGGGAAATCCAAATATAGGATTTCCTGTTTTTGTTTATTTTCCTTTTCCATTAGGAGGACAGATCATAATATGTTCTGACCCCTCTATCTTTATAAATCGTTATTTAGATGAAAATACTTATACAGAGGCTGCAACGTATGATAACGGACAATTTGCAGATAATCTTATCGATCTACTTATGGAGGGACGAGAAAGTCAAACAATAATCTTCGATGAGGGACATCTAGCAAATCATCCACTCTCTCCTATCTTACCTCTGAGTCTTTATCTTAAATTTCTTGATATGATTACAATGTTTCCTTTATTTGCTTGGGCTCTCCCTATAATCGCTATTATCTTGTCTAGAAAGTTCATGCCCAAGAGAACGCAAGCAAAACCATTACTCCTCACTCGTGTTGAAAGATATTATGGAAGAAGTTTCTTCGCAGTGAAGATGCGATGGTTCCTAGAGTATAAACAATATTCTAGGGGATTAGAATTAATATATCGAAGATTAAAGCGTAATATAGCTCGTAGATATAATCCAGATGTTGAACTCACTCCGGATGTTATCTCAACCTATTTACTGAGTGAGTTTCCTGATCGTTTTAATCAAAAGAAACTTCTTGATGGACTTGTTTCTATTGAAAATATAATTGAAACAAGAGCCCCGCTTTTAGAAGAAGAATTTCTCAATCATTATTTATTCCTAAAATCCATTGGAATAGAAATTAGCTAAAATAAATTAAAGATCAATTTAGTTGAAGTGGAAAAAATGAGCAAACTTGACACTAAAGAAAAAGACTTCACCGGAGACGATCTCTCATATGAAATGCTTGAAGTAAATGATGTTGCCAGAGCATATCAACAGATTATGGGAGAAATCCGTAAAGTCTATATAGGAAGAACCGAGATTTTTGAAATGTTATGGATTGCAATGTTAACTGGGAAACATGTCTATCTAGAAGGTGTTCCAGGGATTGGAAAGACATACATGGCAAATTCCTTCTCAAAATGTCTCGGAACAGCTTTTAGCCGTATTCAGTTCACTCCTGATATGCTTCCTTCAGACATTGTGGGAACTAATATTTTTAATCCGAAAACAGGGACTTTTCGTCTAAAAAAAGGCCCTATTTTTGGAAATGTTATCCTTGCTGACGAAGTTAACCGTGCCCCTCCAAAAACTCAATCTGCAATGCTTGAAGCGATGGCAGAAGGGCAGGTTTCAATCGAAGGTGAAACCCATAAACTTGAAAAACCTTTTGTAGTATTAGCCACAGCAAATCCTGTTGAACAGGAAGGTACCTATCCTCTTCCTGAAGCACAACTTGATCGATTCATGATTAAAGTTATAATTCACCATTCTTCTCCTGAAGATGAATTGAGAATTATTAAATTTAAAAATGAACCTGTACCTGCAACTATCAAACAAGTTGTTTCACCTCAAACTATTGTTGCTATGATGGAAGTTGTAAAGCGTGTTTATGTATGTCCAGAGATACTAGAAATGATACGTGATATTACTGTTGCCACGCGAACGGATCCCAGGTTGGTTTTGGGCTGTTCACCTCGTGGTAGCGAGAGTTTACTGTTGGCTGGAAAGTCAAGAGCTGCGATCCATGGACGTGATTATGTTATTCCTGATGATATTTTGTTGATGATTCCTCACATTGTTCATCATCGTGTTATTCTCAAACCCGAAGCAGAGCTTGAGGGTATCACACAGATCCGTATCTCTGAGGATATTCGTGATAATATCGTAATTCCCGTTGACCCAACCGAAGAAGAAATGGTTTATGAAGAATATGTTGAAGAGGTAGAAGAATAGTCTAATTATAATATTCACCTCCCTCTATGTATAAAAAAAATAGGTGAAAACATCGATGCTTTCCTCTCGTGGTGCTTTTATAGCAATAGGCGGAATTCTTTTACTTTCCGTTGGTTTAAGTGCTAAAGGTATTGGCACAGTTACTACAATGATCCCGATTTTATTTGCAGGAGAAGGTTTTACACCAAATCCCTCTGAAAACACTACATCAGGATTAGAATGGTTAGAAGCCTTTGAAATCTTGAATGAATCTCCAATTGTTGATTATGGTATGTTTCTAGGTACACTTCTCGTTCTAGCAAGTGTTATTGGTTTACCCTTCTTCAGAGCTTCGTCCAATGCATCTCTAATCAGAGTTACAAGAAAAGTGGATAGAGAGAAGGCATTTGCTGGGGAATATATCCATGTTACAGTACGTATAGAAAATACTGGTATGAGGAGATTAGACTTTCTAGAAATTTATGACGCAATCCCAGATATGTTTGAAATTGTTCTTGGTGAAAATTTCATTATTACTCAACTTTCTGGTAAAGAAACTAAAGAATTCTCTTATATTATCCAAGTTAGCACAAGAGGAGTTTATCGTATTGGACCGACAAAGGTCATAATCCATGATCGACTTGGATTTTATTTTGAAGAAAATGTTCGCCATTTTTACACTGAAATTCTTTGTTATCCATCATACGAAGATATTCGTCGAATGGAAGCCCTGAGTAAGCGTCGACAACAGGGAAAAATGTTTGGGGCCCATAAAACCAGATTGAAAGGAATGGGAGATGATTTTCATGCTCTAGCACGTTATTATCCAGGTGCACCCTTCAAATCACTAGATTGGAAAGCTTTCAGTCGAACTGGAGAACTAATGGTTCGAGAGTTTGAAGCAGAAAAAAATATTCGTATGGTTGTTTTTTTGGATCATAGCGGTAGCATGGGAGCAGGAATACCATATAATACTAAACTTGATTTTGCTATACGTTCTACTATGCTTGTCATGAAGATGGCAGAGGAAAGACAGGATCTTTTTGGTCTTATTACTTATTCAGATCGACCTACATCGTTTATCAAGCCTGGTGGGGGAAAAGCAATGTTTTTTCAGCTCTTAGAAATTCTTGCACTTGTTGAACCACAGGGGAGATCAGATCCCCTAGCAGCAGTAGATTTTGTTATGCAACGTGTTCCTAGAGCTTCGTTTTATGTATTTTTGACTGATTTGGAGTCTTCTGATTCAGAAATATTCACAGAAGCTGCAAAACGAGCAAGATCAATGAAAAATCATATTACAGTTATTTCGCCTTTTGGCCCATTATTTGAAACCAAACTAACAGATCTAACTGCTACTGAACGAGCTATTGCAGAAGCGATTTTTGAAGAATATCTTGGATATAGGAAACAAGTAGAAGATCGTCTTCGTGGTATAGGTGTTGAAATCATTAATGTTGGTCCCGATGATATCTTACCGAATGTCATTAAAACATATACAGAAGGAAAAAAGATAGGAAAAGGAATGGTGTGAAAAATGCCCGCAGGACAACGTACAGCTCATTTTTTCAGAATTTTGTATTTTAGCTTATTCATATTTGTATGCCTTTTAATCTTTTTTCCAGGATTGACCATCGATCCTTCCATTATAGATATTTCCCAAGTTTTTAAAATTTTGGATTATATAATGATTATTGTACAGCTTCTTGTTTCATTGCTAGGAACGTTGGTCATTCAAATTACTTATGCACTTCTGTCTGTAAAATCTCGTTTACCTTTCATAGGAGACTCGGCTTTTGGTGCAATCGATGGTTCTGATATCCAAACGCAAATCACTGCTCTTTTAAATCCTCAAAATAATTTATTTCCCCATTCTAGTATAGCTAATATTGGAGAAGAAGTAATTACTGATTTGTTCAACTTTTTTGGAGCAACAATTATTCTCATCTTAATACCTATAGCCATTTTATCTGGCATTGGTTTTCTTCGAGAAGGTGATACTAAACTAGCTATTTACTCTTTCTTGGGTTTCCAATTAATTATAATTATAGCTATTTTTACCGAAAATATTCTTATATCAACAGTAATTAACTCAAATAGTTTACTAGATTTACTTTTCAGCCCTTTGTTTACAATTGGTTTTCTTCTTTATTTACTACTTGAGGTTGCTTTTCAAACATCCTATACATTAAACATCATCGAACCAATGACCGAAAGAGAAAAGCGTATTCAAGGACATTTAAAACGGATTCGTACATTTGTACCACGAACAGAAGAACAGGAGAAAGGAAAAGAACAGACTGTTCAAAGCATCCAATCAAAGAAATTTGGTCTTCTCGCTTCTAGCTACCTTCGGGAAATGGTAGAGAACCGAATATTTCGGAAAGGGGAAAAAGA
>NZ_CDLCQJ010000117.1:0-15367 GCF_975850365.1 Candidatus Hodarchaeum mangrovi
AGAAAGAACTAGAGCATATCGGATTTTCTCTTGTGTATTCTGCTTCTCGATTAAATCCTTTAATAAATTTAATTTCTTTTCTGAAAATCCGATATGCTCTAGTTCTTTCTTTTCCTTATTAATTATAAATTCTTTTTCTTTCATTAGAGTTATTTTTCTTTCTTTGATATTAGAAAATTCTTTCTCTAGTTCAATTATATTTTGCTTGATTTCGCTTAATACAAATGAATCCTTTGAAATTTTATCTTTTTCTTTTAAAGTTGAATTTAAACTAGATCTAGACTTCTCTTGTTCTTCATCTAATTTTAATATTAATGAATCCTCTAATTTCCATGTTTTTTCAAGCGAAATACGATCAATTCTTTCAAGTAATCTTCCCTCTTGATTTAAAATTGCAAATGCCTCTAGATGATCGACAGTCTCTTTGAGATTATCTATACGCTCTTTTTGAGATGATATTCTTGATTTTTTCTGTTTTAAATCCTCATCTATTGTTTTAATTTGATTCTCAAGATCCCGATTCAACTGATGAATATGATTTTGAACTAATTTATGTTGATCTCTCTGGTGCTTGAGAGTCTTTATATTATCCTCAATGTCTTGAAATTCTAGTAATTGTTTTTCTAATTCATGATAGTTTTTTTCTACCTTTTTAAAATTCATTAATTTTTTTTCAGCCTTATCTCTCTCAATATGTACTCTTTCTATTTCGTTTTGGGCTTCATTTTTTCTTTCGATTGCTATTTGATATTTTTCATTCTTCTTTTTCATATCTTCTTCTTCTAACTCAAGCTCATTAAGAATATTAATAGCATCTTTGATTTTTTTTTCAAGTTCTTTCCGTTGAGGACCAATATCCTGAAGCTGTTTCTTAATTTCACCATAACGAGAAAATTCTTCTTCTTTAGACTGAAGGATACCTTCTAAATGCCTTTTCTCTTGAATAACTAAATTTAACTCTTGATTCGATAATTCTACAGCTTTTTCAAATATATTAAGGCGAAATAAATTTTGTAAAGTTTTCATTCGATTTGCTGGTGATTTAGAACCCAGAGATTTCATTTCTTCTTGTCTAATAATTGTAGAATTAATGAAAGCTTGATAGTTCATTCCTAGAATTGTAGAACAAAGTTTTTCATTAAGTTCAATAATTGTTCCTGGATATCTCTTTTTGTTGATCCACAATTGTAAATAGCTTTTACCTCTATTATCTCTTCCTCGTTCTACTTGGATTAAGTTATGTCCTGTTCGAAATTCACATCTAACTCTCCCTCCTTTTTTGCATATATCTTCAATTTTAGTAGCTGGGATGTCTAATCGTGAACTTCTTCCGTATAAAGCGAACGTTAATGCGTCCAATATTGTTGTTTTTCCCGTTCCAGTTGACCCTGTGACCACAACATATGGAGTATTAAAATTAAAAGTGGCAGTTTTTTTATAATTCATAAATTTTTTTAATTTTAAGGAAAGAAGTTCAAATCCTTCTCCAGGACGTACTTGAGTTGTCAATTAGTTTCCTCCACCTTTGATAGAGCTTCTTCCAATATCTTGAGACCTTTCTCGCGTAAATCTTTGAAATAGGGATATTTTTCATATTTCTCAGCGATATAATCTAGAAATAATGCTCTAGGTTCTAGGATAAATTCTGAAAGAATAACTGGATATTGATACTCTTCTTGAGTATGCCAATATATCTCATAATGGAAGGTTTTTTCTTGGATTTTTTCTTTAATTTCCTTTAATCGAACCTTTTTTTGAAGGTGAGACGAAATAACTATCTCTAGGCGAAAGATACTTTCATTAAGCTCTGTTTTTTCTAAAAATTTTGCTATAATATATTTTGTAGGATCTTTTTCGTTTATAGGAACCTCTACTACTAGTTTTAACAGTTTCCTAGCATTATTAGGAATGAAATTCAAAGATGTAGTTAGAGTGTCGAATATGTAAAACCCTTTATCTTCTCCTATTTCACCATAATCAACTCTTTCGAGTGATCCTGGAATGAGAACTTTTCCATCATAGAGGACTTGATGTGTATGGATATGGCCAAAGACTACAAGATCTACCTTATTTAGAGGAATAATTTCTTTATTAAACTGAAATTCATGTGGTAATAAATCTGGATAGGGAATAATTCCAATTTTAGAACCCTGAAAATAAGAATGGCCCACAATGATCTTAATTCTAGTCTCTAGTTTGTCTGCTTGATGATCGATCCATTCACTGAATAATATCTGACTCTGTATCAACTGGTCTTCTTTCGGAATTTCCTCTCCCAATTCTTTTTCTACATAATCAATAGCCTGTGTTGCAGTCATATATGGTAGAAGAATAAATCCTATCTCTTCACTATTACTTTTTATTTTTATTTTATGAACTTGAGGAATCCGCACCGTGATCCAATTTGGAATAAGGGTTAGCTCGCCAAATGGTGTTCCTTTCTCAAGAATTTGTGGTGTATCATGATTTCCCCCAATAACAATGACAGGAATATCACTTTGGATTAAAGGTTGCCAAATTAGTTCTCGAACTATACGAAGTAGAGTTGGACCAATCGATACACGATCAAATAGATCCCCACATATAACAAAAATATCAATTCCATTATCAATTGCATAAATTACAACACGTTTAAGAGCTATCACAAAATCCATTGTACGTTGACTGATTCCTGTCCTTAAATCGATATGATAAGGATATCTAATGCCTAAATGGACATCAGAAACAAAAAGAATTTTTGCCATAGAGTTTCCTCTTATTCATGGTTTAAAGATGTTATCCATATCCTCATCTGACTTTTTTGCTAAGCTTTCTCGTAATCGGCTACCAGCATATTTTATATTCCATTTTTTAGTCATCGTCTGTTCATTATAGAGCAATATATCCATTGCTGTTGGTGCTTTTATTGCATCTCCAAACATCAATACAGTTCTAGGTGGCATTGCTTTTACAATCGCTCTCCATGAGGTAGGATCAACTGGTCCTGAAAGTGCTCCTATAATATCTTTTGGGTCAGTAAGAGAAAGGATAAATCGATTTGCCAATTGTGACAAAATTTCAGAATCAATCCTTGAGGGTCTTTGATCAACCATAGCTAGCACTAATTTGAATTTTCTCATTTCTCTTGCTAACCGATCAAAAATAGTTTCTTTTGCTACTGATGGGTCTAAAAATTTATGGGCTTCTTCTAATAATACAACTAAGTGCGGATATTCAGTCATATCCTTCATTTCACTATAAGAACGATATAATCGTCTTGAAAGGATATTAGCAACAAAAACATAAGCAAAAAAGTCTGCTCCATATTTACCAAAGTCAATGACTATACTCTGTCCTTTTTTGAGATATAATAAGACATTATTCAAAGTTCCTTTTCCTGGTTCTACTACAAAATCAAGTCTTTCGAGTCTGGAAATACGTCTACCTAATGCATTGAGAGTATTACGTGTTGTTCTGGGTGCCAAGGTGTCTGAATTCTGATCAACAGCCATTTTAATAGCTTCTATTAAAGTTAGGTCTCCCTTATTTCTCTCAATTTCATATATTGCATCAATCATTCCTGGGGATAAATCCTGAAATGCAACAATAAGATCTTGGGGTGTTATTTCATTTTCTCCAATAAACAACTCTTCATCAAGTTGTTTGCTTGTAGAGGGGTCTAGTCCTAACAAAGTAACTTTATTTTCAAAAAAGAATTTAAGTCCAGGGGAAGAATCGGCGCGAGAACGCCATCCATATTCTGATTGCATATCGAATACAAAAATTTGTGCTAGATTAAGATTTAATATATTACCAAGAATTATTTTATTCAAAAAGGTTTTTCCAGAGTGAGTTCTACCAAATATTCCAAAAGGAACTTCTATGAGCTTTTTAAAATCAATTGGAATCTCAAATCCTTCTACACCACGTAAGGTACCAATTGTTTCAGATTGTTCTTCTTTTTCTGCTTGATAAACTAATTCTACATCTTCTTTGTTGGCTAACCTTCCTGGAGAGAAATATGGGGGAAGAGTCTCGAATTGGGATGTTTTTTTATTTAATTTATCGACCATTTGAACACACTGAAGCTCTGCTATACTATAAAATACTCTTCCTCTAGCAGTATCAATACTGGTCATTGGAATTGTATTTCTAAGTTTATCTGCGTTTGCAAGCATAGTAACAGCATTACTAGTTGGGAAAAGAATATCGGAAATAATACAGAAGAAATCATACTTTTGACCCTCAACAATGACTGGAAAACCAATTTTTACTTCCTCACTTTCAGTTTTTAGTTTTAATTCGATTGAGGTACTAACAGCCCCAGAAATTACTTCTCCTAATGCATCTGAAGACTTTTCTTCATTTTCTGATCTTTCTATCATTGATATTTTCTCCTTTCTAAATTATCGTGTGATTTCATCCAGATGACGATGGAATGGATCCAACTCCATCCTTTCATTTGTTATTAGATGTTTAAGAATAATATCTTCATTTATGCCAAGTTTTAGTCCTTCTTCTATAAGTTCATGATTGTACATGTCTGGAATTCGTCTTAATAGAACCGCTATATTATGTGCATCTACCAAGGGGAAAGGATAGCCTGGAATAGTGGCAACTTTTGAATAATAAGCTAGGTGAGATAAAATTTTACTTATATTATTTGACTCAAGAACATCTATATCAACACGAAAGTTCTTAACAGGTTTTTCATGAAGTTTCACTAAAAATGTTTTTCCAACAGTTGGAAATTTGGGATCTTGAACTGGAACAGGTGGTATTTCAACAAAACTCATTGATTTAAAATTTTTAGTTCGAGTATGAAAAACAGCTTCATCTGTGATATCCTGTTTAAACCTACGTGTAATATTACGCTTCGATATTCCTACTAGGGTATTATTATTCTGTTTACAAACTTCTCTCAAACTATACATTATTCCTTCAAACTGTTTAATGGGAACATAAGTAAGAGCTCCATCAATCACAATTAAGGAATCAACATTTTTTTTCACGACATCGAATGCTGTTTCAAATTCCCTCAAGGATCTAATAAGCGAAAGTATATTTTGAGGTTTTGGAGGTCGTCCTGATCTACCTACTAATAAACTTTTAATATCTGTAAATAAATTTTTTAAATCAGGATCATAATTATAAATATCCAAATTATCTGGAGAAATTAGAACAGCAGAATCAAGACATTCTTGATTCAATAGTTGTAAGGGTTGATCAAGGGTATCTTGATACTTATACTTTACAGCTACGGTTCTAATAATTGCAATTCGTATATTTAAGTCATGATCAATCCAAATCCATCTATTAGATCCATCAATTGCAACCATGGAAGGTGGAGGATCCATGTAATCAAATTCTTGGGGTTCTGGATATGTAGATTTCTCAATTTTGAAATTAGATCTTTTTTGAACCTTTTGAATCTGATTGAGATATTGTTCAAATGTTTTTTTCACTTAAATCTACTCCTAACCCAATAAATAGCGACAAATAACAATCTCACCTGAAACTTAAGGATTTATTTAGAGAATAAAAACTATGAGCTTTTAATCTTTAAGTAAGACGATTCTAAAAATAAAAAAACGATTTTGATTGAAAAACGTAAAGAAGAATTCTCTAATTGGAGGATCATATTTTCTTATCATTTGTGATAAATAATAATTGAATAAAATAAATCAGTTAGAATCTATTGAGATAAATATATCAATTAAGATCATATCTCTAGTTAATACGATTTTTCTTCTCTTTTCAACTCAATTTAATAATTATTCGTTTATTATTTCTATATCTCTTTAGTATTTCAGTTGCTTCTTGTGATCCAGAGCACAATCATTTTATTGATGTCTAGAAAATCTAGTCTTAGATCATGATGGATATAGATAACTTAAGGAATTGCCTAAAAAAAGATTTTTTACAGGGTAAAATTCCCTTTGCGATTGATAAAGAGGATTATAAACGTTTTTCACAGGAATATACGGTTTTTTCTCGGGTTGCATTTGATGAAAATTTTCGAATGTTTCATAGAGGGATAAATGAGAAAGCAATCCAGCGAGTAGGGACTAAAGGATATAGCCGAATAGGTTATGCAGCACAAACAGCTTCTTGGACCATATATGATCATTTTCATGGTGCATTTGATTGGACTGGTGTTGAAAAATCAAGTACCCCAAGTCCAACTCAATTAGTTTCTAGTCTTCCTAAAATGAAAAATATTGATAGAAAAATAAATACAAAAGCGATTAAACGGGTAGCACAGATATATGGAGCATGTGGAGTAGGTATCACTGAAATAGATCCAGAATTTATATTTATATACTCTCATGATTCCCAGGGAACTCCTATCCAGTTACCTGAAGGAGTCAATCGTGCTATTGTAATGTTAATAGAAATGGATTATGAAGCAATTGGATCATCACCCACTTTGCCTGCTAGTATTACAACAGGAAATGGATATTCACGGATGGCATTTTTAATTGCTTGTATGGCGCAATTTTTACGTGATCTTGGGTATAAAGCCATTCCTTCAGGTAATGATACAGCGTTATCTGTTCCGTTAGCAGTTCAAGCTGGTTTAGGTCAATTTGGGAGGAATGGGTTATTAATAACCCCAAAATTTGGACAGAGAGTTCGGATTTGTAAAGTTTTTACAGATTTTCCTTTGGACCTCGATAGTCCCATTAATATGGGAGTATCTAATTTTTGTAGAGTCTGCAAGAAATGTGCTAAATTTTGTCCGTCTCAAAGTATTCCATATGACCGAAATCCTACTTGGGAAAGTCCTTGGAAAATACCTTCAAATAATTCAGGGGGTACTTATAAATGGTATGTGAATGCAGAATCTTGTTATGAATACTGGGTAAAGAACACGTCTGATTGTTCAAATTGTATACGTGTTTGTCCTTTTACAAAACCCTCTGGGTTTGCACATGATCTTGCCAGGTTTATTATTAAAAATTTTCAATTCTTGGATCCTGTTATGGTTTTGATGGATGATCTAATGTCTAAATTTCCAATGTGGCGTTATGGTAAGAAAAAAAATCCAGAAAATTTTTGGAATTCAAAAATGTATTTAGGTAAGAAAATGTCTTAAAATGATCAAACAGACTTTAAAGATCAATTACAAATGAATATCTTCTTAAGAAATATTTTTTGGATAGCTATTATAGAGTGTGTTAGATAAGGAATGATTCATAGAAGAGATGATCGTCGAAAAGGAATAACAGAAGGAGTAGTTATATCGATTTTTGAAGATCAAGGGCCAGTAAATCTTTATAATTCTTCATCTTTAACAGATGATGAAGCATTTAATATGGCTTTAAGATCCTTAACTGTTATTGGTTCAGATATTCCACTAGAATATGGAGAAATACGAAGTTATGGTCCTATACCGACCCCGCGTCCTGGTTTCTTTAGTTTAGGATTCATTTTTTCACTTAAGGCAGTAGATTCAATAGATTCACGTATTCAGCGATTTGGAAGGCTAATTGTGTTTTGGGTAATAACTCGAACTGACACCTCAATTCAATATATTGGAGTAATTAAAAGAATTATTCAACGCGTTATAAGAACAAATCGAATTATTACTGATGAAGACATCCGCAATGAAAGTATTTGGTATAAAATTGACGAACAATTGAGTAATATAGATACAGGAATAGAGCGATATTATATTGATAATGATGGATTTATGCAATCTTTCCTTGATTTGACAATGGTTCCCTTAAATGCTCCAATAATTCTAGTTGATCACTCTGCAAAACAAATAACAGTTCTCTTACGTGAAAAAGTTACTCCAGGAGCTAAAAATAAAGCTCTCAATGTTATAAATGATTATAAACGAGATCTACATAAAGGTAGCTTATTTAAAACTGAAATCATCTCAGATTCAATATTAATTCAAACTATTTTATCTAAACAAGGGCTTGCTACTGAATCCCTAGCTTCCCAAACAGTGCGTTATCATCTTTCACAGGAAGTAAATTTTGGAGAACTTAATGATTTTTTTGAAAATTTCCAAGCTCCTAAGCGTCAAAAACTCATCTCTCAGATTATTGAGGGTGTTAATGCCAAAGAACAGATCAATTTAAATCAAATTGCATTTTCTACTGGTTATCCTTATAATTTCATTTTGGATTTTGTTAAGAATGCTATAAACGCAGGGATTATACGGGATTACAAGCTAGATGAGGGGATTATGCATCCTACTCTTTAAGTATAGCGCGAATCTGAGTTGAGAAAATGAATGTACTGTTTGATGTACGCCTTTCAAATGAAATGCAAGGTGTCTATAAAAGAAATCTTCCTCCAGAGTTTCATCTTTATTTTCGCTATGAATTGGATGAACCAACTCTAGAAGAAATTCTTCCAGATTTAAACATTTTAGTTGCTTACAAAATTAATAGAGAGACCTTAGAAAAAGCTAAAAAGCTTTCTCATATTCAAGTACCTTGGACTGGAGTTGAATCTTTAGATTTTAACCTTTTAAAAGAATTTCCTAATATTACAGTATCGAATTCTCATTCTAATTCTCTAGCAATTGCAGAACATGCGGTGGCTCTATTCCTAGCAGCTGCTAAACGAATCGTATATTCTGATAGAAAAATGCGGATTGGAGATTGGGGTTCCCGCTATGATGAGAGTGATGGAGTTTGGATTAATCAAAAAATCCTTGGAGTCATTGGTTATGGATCTATTGGAAAACGTGTTGCAAGAATAATGAAACGAGGATTTAATTGTACCATTTATGCAATTAAACGGAGTTTAGAAGAGAATTCTGATCCAGAGGAACTTTGTGACTTTCTTGGTACCATTAATGATCTTTCTAAACTCCTTCGTGAATCAGATTTGATTTTAGTTTCATTGCCCCTAACAAATGAGACTCGAGGTCTATTAGGAGAAAAAGAGCTGAAATTAATAAAAAAAACTGGGATCTTAGTGAATATCTCCCGTGGACCTATAATTGATGAGAAAGCACTTTTCATGCTATTAAAACAAAAAAGTTTTGTTGCAGGAATAGATACGTGGTATAATTATCCTCACTCAAGAGATAGAATAACTGGAATATTTCAAAACTTTGCGTTCCAGGATCTTGATAATATTCTTATGACTCCACATGCTGCTTTCAAGGTTTCAGAAAGAGAAATTATTTTTTCTGAAGATATTATAAAAAATCTTTTAAGGATTCATCAAGGATTAGAACCCCTAAATCAACTTGATTTGGATCTAGGATATTAGATTAATCCTCTAACTCCTGACAAGAATATAAATGTACTGTCTCCCCGAATAATTCGTATATGTTTAGTTCCTATGATACTTCTCCTGATGCACAAATTCTTCAATAGGTCTTCTTCCTGGCCCTGAAGGTGTTTTATCAGATTTTCCAATCGGAATAATTGCAAGAGGCCGAACGTTTGAGGGTAATTCAAGGGTTTCTATTACATCTGATTCACGAAAGGCACCTACCCAAACACTTCCATAACCCATGGCAGTTGCAGTAAGAAGAATATTTTGTGTAGCAGCAGCAGCATCCTGAATAGCGTATAAAGTTGATCCCCTTTCTCCATATCGAGCACTTGAACGTTTAAGATCTGCACAAACGATCAAAACTAGTGGAGCTTCTTGGATAAACTTTTGGTCTAATGCATTCGCTACGAGCTTTTCTTTTTGCTTTTGTGACTGTACGATAATTATCTCAACAGGTTGACGATTTCCTGCAGAAGGGGCCCATTGTGCTGCTTCTAAAAGTTTTTCTACATCCTCTTTTGGTATTTCATCGTTTTTAAAATGTCTAATTGACCTTCGATTTTTAATTAAGGCTAGAATATCCATTTTTCTCGACCTATGTTAAAAAATTTACTCACATGAAGGTATTTAAATCAATAAACTCTTCTGCTAATTTTTGAAGAATATTTATTTTCTCGGTTTCATCTTTGGTGAATAAAATTTCCATGTCATCTATCTGTTTAGCAGTAGCAAATGTATCTTTAGTAACTAGTAAAATAGGTATATTTTTAGAATCAGCTTTGGAATGAATGACTGGATCCTCAGGGAGTAAATTATTAGTAAGCACTATTCCTGCAGTATCAGATTCTAAAGCTGCTAAAATCATATCAACTCGATCTCCAGGAGTAATTATTAGCTTATTCTCTAAATTCCAAAGAGGTTTGGTTACAACTTGGGCTGCACTCATTGCACCAACAAAGATATGATGAACAACATTTTGTAATCCGCCTTCTCCAGCTATTACTTTTGCGAATAATGTTTGATAAAGATAATCAATTGTAAAATGGGTCATTTTTTCGTTATAAGGTATAATTCCTAAAACATTTACACCTAATTCTTTAAATTTATCCATGTGAACATCTTTAAATTCACTTATATCCTTGACCTTATTAATAATAACTCCAAGAAGTAGAGAATCATCAGCTATGATACACTGTCTCAGAAACATTATTTCATCTATGATTAAGTCATCTTGTCCACTTAGAACTAATAATAATTTTGAATTAGTGTTTTCTGCTACTGTGAGAGGGTCTAAATATACTGATTTTCCATAAACAAGATCCCTTCCTCCTTCAATAAAGAGAATATCTTTTTCTTGACTTGTAAGGATACAAATTTCTTCTAACTTTTCTCTTGTGGAATGTTCGTCGTACATAAATCGTAGTTTGCTATGCGCAAAACCTATTGAGATATTTTCTGGATTTTCCTGCAAATTTAGAATATTAGAGACCAAAGCAGCATCATAATCCCATAAACGTTTTTTTTGGTATAATAACCGATCACCAAATGGTTTCATATATCCAATATTCTTTTTTCCAGATAAAGCTTTGGCTAAGCCAATAATCATGCTAGTTTTACCAGCTTCTGCATGTGTGGAAGCTACAACTATTCGTTTCATTTATTTTACCTCAGAGGATTGGGATTTTAATAGAATACGGGTGTCTATGGCAAGAACACCTTTATTTTGTGCAAATGCTAAGACAGGATTGATTTCAATATCAGAAATGTCAGAACATAATTGAATGATCTTCGCTAATCTTAGAATTACTTCTACACAACCATCAATGTCCTTGGGATCCTCACCTCTTACCCCAAGAAGAAGAGGATAGGATCGAATTTGTTTAATCATATTAGATGCCTCAGAACGCGTTAAGGGAACAGCACGAAATGCGACGTCCTTTAAAACCTCAACATAAATACCACCAAGGCCAAACATCACAGTAGGACCAAAAGTATTGTCAACTCGTGCACCAATAATTGTTTCAACAGCATCTTTCTTTTTGATCATTTTTACAATTTCCACTCCCGTAATTTTTGCATCAGGTTTAAATTTGTACGCAGAATTAAAAATTGCTTCATAAGCATCTATAAGTTCATTTCGATTTTCTAAATTTAAAGCTACTCCTCCAGCGTCTGATTTGTGAATAATATCCTTTGAAACAATTTTTAATACAACAGGATAGCCTATAACTTCCTCTGCATAATAAATAGTTTCTTTTAGATCTTTACACACAAAACTCTTTGGGATTGGTATCCCTGCAGCTTCCATTACGCGCATTGCTTCGGGAACCAATAAGAAATGTCGATTATCTTTTCGAACTTCATCAATAACAACTTGAATTTCTTCAATATCAATTATTGGCTCCTTATGACCAATATCATGATCTTCAGCATAGATCACATTTCTATAATGCTTGTAATACGCTCCTAGACAACTTACTGCTTCATAAACATCTGAATAAATTGGGACCCCTTTTCCTTTTAAAGTAAATAATCCAGTTTCAAAGTCTGCTCCCCCAAAAAAGGAAAATACTAAAGGTTTTTTAGGAAATATATTAAGATATTTATTTTGTACAACCGTATTTAACTCGCTTGCATTAAAAATTCCAGTTTCACACCCTAAACAAATAATAGAATGAATATCAGGGCTATCAATAGCTGCTTGAATAGCTTTTTCATAAAAATCGCTTGATGCTTGACCTGTGATGTCAACTGGATTTTTTGTTGATCCAAAAGAGGGAGTTACGGGATCAAATATTGTTTTTAGTACCTCTCGATTATCATAAAGGGAAACATTATATGATTCACAGGCATCTGTTGCAAGAACACCGATTCCACCACCATTCGTTACAATAACTGCATTTTCTCCTTTAGGTAATTCTTTCTGAACAGCTATAAACTTCGCCCAGTTTAATGCCTCTTGAACACTTAATGCTCTCAAACCTCCTACTTGTCTACTTATCACATCCTCAAAAACGTTATCAGCACCAGCTAAAGAGCCAGTATGAGATGCAGCAGCCATAGCTCCACGCTTAGATCTTCCTGATTTTATTATTATAACTGGTTTTCTTCTAGTTACGTTTCTAAGGACTTTAACTAATTTTTCTCCTTCCTTCAATCCTTCAATATATAGAACTATTACTTTTGTCTCTTCATCTTCCACTAAATATTCAATCAAATCCGCTTCATCTAGATCAGATTTATTACCCACTGAAACAATAGCTGAAAGACCAATTCCTTCTGTATCAGTTTTTCCTATCATGGCTATTCCTAAGGCTCCACTTTGAGTAACAATCGCAACCGATCCTTGCTCAATATATTTGTTACCAAAAGTTGCGTTAATAGGGCATTTTGCTGAAAAAATTCCAAAAATATTAGGACCTAACACACGCATACCATGTTGATGAGCATAGTTTACTATTTCTTCTTCTTCCTTGAGCTTTCCTATTTCTGAAAAGCCAGAAGTAATAATTGAAAGGAATTTAGTATTTTTTACTGCACATGATTGAATTCCTTCGAGTACATAATCTGCAGGAATACAAATTGTAGCAAGATCAATATTGTCATCAACATCTTCAATTGATTTGAAGACCTTTAAGCCTAGTAATTCTCCTCCTTTTGGATTTATAGGATATATATTTCCTTTATATCCAGAAGCTATGATATTATCGACAACTTTGAAACCAATTTTGCTTGAATTATTAGATGCACCAATAATTGCAACAGAACGGGGTTTAAATAAATATTCCAGTGATGAGAACGCTTTTTTTTCAGTCACAGTGCTTTTTCTCCAAAGCTTCCTGCTTTCTAAATCAACATGGTTCATAGTCAAAAGTATAGAGTGAATTTTTAATAAAAGCTTGAATTAAAGATTTTTTAGCAATATTTTTATTTTTATTGGGTGAGCTTTACTTATCAAAATCTCATTTTTAACTCATAAACCCCCTCTAGGATCCTTTTTTCTAGATCAGGAAATTTTTTCTCAAATAAATTAAGCATCCCTTTGTTTTCGAGAAGCACCTCGGCAGTAAAACCTAATAAACCAGTCGTTTTTGCTAAATATGTCAAATAGTTTAAAAGTTCGGTTCCTACTCCCATATTTTGGTATTGATCTTCTACAACAAATGCAGCTTCTGCTGTATGTGAAAATTCATCAATCCCATATTGTGCTACTCCGATTATCTCTTCTCTAGCCTCTGATTGTTTGATCAAAGCCACAATTACCAATTCTTTACTAAAATCAATAATACAAAATTCTTGAAGACGCTGATGCGGCATGTCTTTTCGAACTGACATAAAACGACGGTATAAAGACTGATCTGATAAGTCATAAAAAAATTCTTTTAGTAAAGGTTCATCGCTAATTTTAACTGGTCTTAAGAGTATTTCAAGACCTTTCCTAGTAGTTCGCCAGTTTTCTAAATGCTCTGGATATTCACCCTTCTTACCTGGAATAAATGCTTGATCGTGATAGATCAAATTATGTTCCTTAGCTATTTTAATTAACCAAGGTCGATGCCGGGGGTGTGCAATACTTATAAGCTGCATTGCTCGTTCGCGAATATTTTTTCCATGGAGATAGGCAATTCCATTTTCAGTCACAACATAATGAATATCACCACGATTTAAGGTGACACCTGCTCCTTCAGTTAAAAATGGAACAATTCTAGATACTGTACCATTTTCTGCAGTGGATTGTAATATTAAAATGCTTTTACCACCTTTAGCAAGGACTGAACCTCGCATAAAATCTGCTTGTCCCCCGATACCAGAATAAAAAGTTTTACCTATCGATTCAGCAGAAGCTTGGCCTGTGAGATCAATTTGTAGAGCGCTATTAATTGCAGTCATATTATCATGTCGTGCAATAACCAAAGGATTATTCGTATAGTCAATTACCTTGAACTCAATAGAAGGATTATCATTAATAAACTCATACGTCTCCTTACTTCCCATACAAAAAGAAGCAACTGCTTTTCCCCTATTTATTGTCTTTTTACTGTTATCGATTACTCCTAATCTCATCAACTTTACTAATCCATCACTTACAAGTTCAGTATGAACTCCCAGATTTTTTTTACCGGTTAGATTGGCCATTACTGCGTCAGGGATAGAACCATACCCAACTTGAATCGTGTCTCCATCCTGAATTAATCTAGAAACATAGTTTCCAATTTTTGATGCGGTCTGTGTGTAAGATTCTTCATTAATTGGTATTTTGGAATATTCTAAAAGAGGTTCATCATAATGAATTAGAAAATCAATATCCTCAATATGAATAAATCCATCTCCATGGACACGAGGAACGTTGGAGTTTATTTGAGCTATAACTAAACTAGCTTTTTCCACAGCTGCCATAACAATATCAACTGAGACCCCAATATTAACATATCCATGAATATCTGGAGGTGATACTTGAATTAAAGCAACGTCAATAGGAACAAGACCTTGATAAAATACTCGGGGAGTATTAGAAAGGAATATAGGAGTATAATCAGCCAATCCCGTATTTACTGCTTGACGGGTTGGGTCAGCTATAAAAAAAGAATTATGCCTGAATTGCATTTGGTATCGTTCATTAGCATATGGTGCAACACCTAGATTCCACCACGAAAGAACTTCAGCATCGACGAATGCTTTCGGATGGCCTTCAATATACTGTATAAGTGCTGAAATTAAATATTGAGGTTCTGCACATCCAGTATGAACGAATATTCGGTCTCCTCGGTGGATATTTTGAAAAATTTTATTTTGATGAGCGAATTTTTGGGGATATCTCTTTTTAATTTCGTCACAATTCGAACAAACACATTCTTCCATTAAATACTACCTCTATAATCGAAAATATCCTGAATTCAACACACAATTTGGGTAATGCGATAAGGATCATCTATCATTCATTGCAATTAATTTCTGTTTTAAGTTTATCAATGACTTGAGAATCCAATTCTTGATTTTATAAAGGTTTTAAACAAAATATCAAATGGATCTAACTTTTTTTACGCTTTCATTCTACTTTTGTAGCAATTTTAAATACTAACTCTAAAAAAGTGATGAGGAAATCATTAATTAGATTTAGGAAAGAAAATCAGATTTG
>NZ_CDLCQJ010000118.1:0-47127 GCF_975850365.1 Candidatus Hodarchaeum mangrovi
CAACTAATAAAGGCAAAGGAGTAACTTTACTCTTAATACTATTTTTTATGATTACTTTAACAAATTATTCAGAAAATTTTCCCTTAATAGGTATATTAAACGAAACTATATCTGTTGAATCTGGCTTAAAGACAATTCCTTTCTTAGATTCCCCATCTAAGGATAGAGACAATTCACCAGACTTGATTTTCTCGTATAACAGCTTAGAAGATATGGAAAGTAATTTTAGTACAATGTATTCACTTGTTAACCCTTCAAAAGCTTTGGAACAGAACTTAACAGGTAAAAATATAACAATTGCTATTATAGACTCAGGAATAAATGATAATAACGATTGGATATCAAATCTTATAGGTAAATTTTCAACAACTAATAATAATTCTGATGTCGATGATCTAAACGGACATGGTACTTTAGTTGGCTCAATAATAGCTAAAATAGCCCCAGAAGCAAAGTTAGTGAGTATTAAAGTGACTGATAAATCTGGGATTATAAAATCAGAATGGTTACATGATGCATTTGAATTAGCAAAAACTCTGAATGTCTCGATAATACATTGTTCAATTGGGTCAAAAAACCTTAATTTATTTAATTATTCCTTAATTCAAGAGATAATAGCTCAAAACATAACCATAATTGTTGCTGCTGGAAACTCTGGCCCATATGGACAGAGTATTGAATCTCCAGCAAGTTTTTCTGAAGTCATTTCAGTTGGAATGGTCGAAAATAGAACTTTTATCCCGTCGATCTCGTCCTTAGGACCCCGTCCTCTTGGAAATCTAGGTCCCGATATTGTGGCACCAGGTGTAAATATTTTTGGATATAATTATAATAATGAATCAATAATGGGCACAGGTACTTCCTTTGCTGCTTCATTTGTTACTGGTGGTGTCGCACTTCTAGCAGAGGCTTTTCCAACAAGTTCACCAACGTTATTAAAGGCTATAATTCAAGAATCAGCTCAATTTCTTAATAATATATCACCCATAGTTCAAGGAAATGGACTTTTGGATATTAGTGCTGCATATGGATTATTGGCAAATACTAATGATAGTAAACCACTAATTTCATTCTCTCCAAAAAAAATCTCATCTAATTTTTTGTATTTTGGACATTCAGTAAATGGTGAAAATAGAACATATCAATTATCAGTTTTTAGTTATCTTAATTCATCTTTAAAAAGCTTGAATTCAACTTTAATATCTCCAATAAATATTACTACATCAAATATTTCACAATCATTGGTAAAGGGATTTAATTCTATAGATCTGGCGATTTTTATACCTCCTGATCTAAAAATGTCTCACTATACCAGAAATATTACATTTGAATTTGAAATTAAAATGAATAATATAACTAAAAATATCCCAAAGAATTTCTCAATTAATATTGAAAATAGATATCCAGGAGGTAATATATTATTTTATCAAGGATATGATAATGATATTTATGTGCCTGACGGACCTACTGGTCGTTATACTATTCTTCAATCTGTTTTAGAAAGAGAATTTGGATTTAATGTTTGGGGAGGAATGAAGATACAAAAACCTTATGGACCAATAATTAATGTTAATAAGCAGGGCCTCACGACTGAGGACCTCCAGAATACTCAAATCCTCATTCTATCTGATATTGAACATGCTATATCAGACGTAGAGATAGACGTTATACAGTCGTGGATATCTTTAGGTCGTTCTCTAGTGATTTTTTCATATCCATCCTTTATCTATAATGAAACAGAAATTTTATCTAATCAAAGCTCTATTAACAGGTTGGTGCAAGATTATGGACTAAAAATAGCTAATGACCCAGATTATAGCATCGATAGAAGGTTTAAGCACTTCAATACAGCCCAAATTAATAATTCTTATGGGATTTTTGATCAAGATGACTTGAAATTCTCATATAATGGTACATCAATATCAATTGATTATTCGAAAGGAGCTAGGGTTCTAGCAACTGCACCCGATCTTTTGAACGAAAATAAATTAGTTCCTACTGCTGGATTTTGGGAGGATTCAGATTCCAAAGGAAAAATTGTGTTATTCGGAGGAATTTCTTCATTTGATGATTTAACACTATATAATAAAAAGAATCCTGAAAATCTGAAAGTAATTACTGGATTAATTAGGTGGTTAATACAATTTCAACAGAATCGCTATAGCTATTTACTTACATCAGACCCACCGCAATCTAAAAGACAAACACAAATCCAAATCTCTTTTCCTGAGGAAGATTTTAAGGGAAAATCCTTTAATGGTACAATTATTGAAGCTAATGGATCCTATACTCAATGCACCTTCATAAGAAAAAATAATATTTATATTGCTAAATGGACTCCAAAAGCTCCAGGTAGTGCGGTATTGTGGATCAATTTACAGATTCAGGATGAAGTACCTATAAATGGAGTATTAGAATTCTATGTGCTCGATGGAAGCATGCCTGACTTTCTCACCATCTTCCTGCTAGGTGGATTTATCTTTATTGCACTTGTTTATTATTTTTTATCAACTAGGAAACCTATTCAGACCTCACCCGTTGAACAAAGATTATATTATGAGATGTCGAAAAAGAAAAGTAAACCCAAACACAAAGGGCTAGAAATAATGTCAGTTTGCCCAGTTTGCAAAACTCCTCGATATAAAGATGAATCTAAATATTGTTTTAAATGTGGTCAAGAGTTATGATTATTGTAACTCATACTGATCTCGATGGAATTTGTTCTGCAGCACTCTTTATACGAAAATATGGAAATAATGTCGAAATCCAGTATGCATCGGTTAAAGAAGCGAAAGAATTACATCAATCAGGATTTTCTCCAGATTACACATGTGATCTCCCTAAAATTGGGAGATCAATAAATATAGATCATCATAAATCAAATTATGAGGATTTAGTAACAAATAATCGCATGTCTGAAGATGATTTAGTCAATCCTAAAGCCTCTTCAGCTACTGAATTAGTTTTTAGATATTTAAAGTTTTCAGATGATCCTGTTGCCCTTCAAATTCGTGAGCTTGGAAATTTAGCTGATACCGCTCAGCTCCCAATGGAATATAAACCTCTAGATGTAATTTTAAACTTGAATAACAGTAATTATATAGTTATGAGGGATATTAGTAATTTATTAGCATTGGAAGGAAAGAATATTCTAGAAACAGAGTGGTTGGCTTTCCAGTATAAGCAAGTGGCTAAAGAATATTCAGAAACACGGTTAAAGATAGATTCATTTATCGAAAAATATCAGATATTTCCACGTATACTAATCCTTGATACTCGTGGAAAAATCAATGAAAAATTAGCAAAAGAGGTTTTTCAACCTCTATTTCATTTTAATATTGCAATAATTGCATTAGTATATATGAAAACACCTGAAGAACCTCTTAAAATAAGTCTGAGAGTAAAAAAGTCAGAACAGGAAAATTATGATGTATCTCTTGTAGCTAAAGCGCTTAATGGTGGCGGGCATAGAATGGCTGCTGGTTGCAATCCAAATCCACAGGATTTTCCTCTCAATCTAATCAATGAGCTTAAAAAGATTAAAAAACCTACTGATTCAATAGAAACAATGATATTATAGTAAATTATAATTAATTAGGCAAGTTGTTATCCATTAAAGATCTAATCAAATGGAAAGTATAATCTTTGTCTTTATACGATGAAGAGCGCAAATCGCTATTTATAAGATGAACCATAAGACTTATTCAGTTACTAAAAGATTTTCTTAATTATAAAGAGAAATATCAAAATAAAAATCAAATTGTATCTGCTTCTTAATAAAAAAATTTGGATTTGATGATGTGAGAATTGCTATCTTTTCAGATTCATGGGTACCAAACCTAAATGGGGTAGTTATATCGATTATCAATGAGGTAATGAATCTACGTGATAATCATGAGTTTGTAATATTTGTACCTAAATTAAAGCAAACCACTCCTTTTAAAATTGAAGATGTACCAATCTATGAGATAAAAAGCTTTCCTTTTCCTCCCTATCCTGGTTATAATATAGCATATCCTACATTGAGATTTACTCATGCTTTAAGAAAAGAAAAATTTGATTTTATTCACTGTCATTCACCTTTTTCTTTAGGTTATGGCGCTATCCTATCAGCAAGGGTATTCAATGATCTTCCTCTGCTAAATACATATCATACAGATTTGGTACGATATTCAGGACATTTAATTGGTGGATTTCAAGCAGAACGATTTTCTAAAGCAGTTTCTCAAGCGGTTTGGTTCTATGTGCGTTCATATTACCGATTCTCTGATGTTGTTATCACTCCCTCAAAAACGCTTCAAAGAGATTTAATTAAACACGGTGTATCCCCTCCAGTTTATTCTTTACCTAACATGATATCTCGAGTCTTCTTTAGAAAAACTATTGATTCATCGAAAGATGTAAAATTTCAAGATGAATTAAAAAAACGATTCAAGATTAAACCAGAACATCGTATCATCTTGTACTGTGGGAGGATTTCCTTCGAAAAAAAACTTGAAGTTGTTTTACATGCATTTAAAAAAGTAGAAGAAAAGTATCCCGCTGCATTTCTTCTTATTGTTGGAGATGGTCCTCATTTAAATTCATATAAAAAAAAGGCTATAGATTTAAATCTTAAGAATTATGCATTTTCAGGCTTTATAAGTCACACAAAACTCCCAATTGTTTATCAAATGGGAGAATTTATGGTCACCCCAAGTGATACAGAAACCCAAGGACTTACTGTAATAGAAGCAATGAGCCAAAAACTACCAGTTATTGGAGTTGCGGGTGGAGGGGTATTGGATAATATTGAACACGGAAACAATGGATTTCTTGTCGAACCAGGAGATATATCCGCCTTTTCAGAGGCAATAATGACTTTTTTAGAAAGCGATCAGCTCCGAGAAACAATGGGAAAAAATGCATACAAAACAGCTTTAAAATTTTCTCAGGATGGATTTATTGCTTTATTAGAAAGTGCTTTTCAGAAGACTATAGAAATACATTCTTCAAAAAAGTCCTAGCTCGTTCTCAGTTGAAGCGAATGTATTTATATGTTTAATTAACATATTCATCTTTGCTTTAAAATTAGTATTAGGTGATGAAAAACTCATGTTCTTACAACAAAATCAAGCAGATTTAAGTGATCCAGTTACATTAATTCTACTAATAATATCTATTATCCTTGTTGCTATATTTTTATATTTAGGAACCAGATTAATAATTGGTAAGAAGGATATGGATAAAGGTTATGTCATTAGGCTTCTTGTTATCGCAGCAATTATTGTAATTCTAGTAGCATTAGTTATTGGTGCAATCGTTGGAGTTGTCCAATCACTTCCATTCATAAATGAAGCTGCAGCAGGATTAGTGCCTGTACTTATCTTTGTAGCGATCGTATATTTAATTAAATATCTGCTAATCCCTGAAAAAGGTGAAGTCTGGCAATCTTCAATGTGGATCGCTATAATTATGTTATTTTTAATTTATCTGATTAACGCGATTACGATTGAATTTTTTTCAATACCAATAGTTTATGGGATTTGATAAAAGATAACCTATAACTTCTTTTTTTTTCTAAAATTCTCCTGAATCTAGAAAAATGATGCTATATAGGATTTTGATTTTTCACAAATAAGCTAACATTTATTATTGAGAATCTATCACCTAAAATCGAATAATTTATTCCATTTCAGTGAAACCTAGGAATGAAAGTAAAAATGCGAAGAAGCTCATTAGATACAACTACTCGTGCTTTAGGAAGATTAAAGTCTCTAATTGTAATATCTGATTGGATTAATTTTGCTGATAATAATTTCAAAGGAAAATGGAATTATAAAACTCAAGATGTAGTATTTATAGATACTACAAGTGTTATCTTAGTTCCAGTGGACTTCACACGAATTCTTAAGAACGGAGAATCCTTTATTCTTCTATATGGGGCGGGAATATACTGGACTAGATTTTCAGTGATTAAAAGAGCAATTACCACGGATTCAAGATTTATTACTGGACTTTTAATACCTGAAAAGCAATGGTTAGATTGCCATTTTAACACGGAACCATTTATCTTCCCTCCTATGCATAATTTCATTATTAATGATTTTCTTCAAGAATTTCCTTTCAATGCACTCCGACCCAGAGAGGACGATATTGATGGGGCACGTCGACGAGCTTTTGGTCGAGGATTGATATTAGCACAATTAGTATTTCCATTAAAAGAATCTTTGATGCTTTTAAAGAAGGCTACTGAGAGATATGAGAATTTTGATGCTCCTGATTCTCCAATGCGAATCCTTATTTCTGAATTCACCTCGGAAATTAAAAATGAAATTATTATTGAAAAACCTCAAAGTGATTATCAGATTATGATTCCTGGAATTCGTAATATAAAGTCTAATCTTCTAGAAATATTCCCTGAAAAATGGAAGACTGAAATTTATTTGAGAGGATTAAGGAGGGATATTGCCCATATTGCAAAGGATTTTGCATTTATAGGAGCTCCATTGATCTTAAGATCATGAAAAGGAAGATAGGATAGGATATGATAGATATCTTTGCAATAATAATACAATAACCTTTTAACTAAACATTCTATTATATCCTAATAAATCTCAAATTCATGCAGGGTTGAGTTCTTTTGTCCAAGATTTGGAATGAAGACCAAGCAAAACTTTTGGATTTCTCTGTTCGGAATTTTTTTGCCACTTTTAAGCAAAGAAATAAATATCAATCTAAGAAATATTACTTAGCTGTACCATTTGATCGTGGTTATCGATCTTTTGATATTGTAGCCAATTCATTAGAAGAAATTATTTTTAAGGCAAGTGAAACACTAAAATCTACTGAATTTGATCGTTTAAACATTGAAAAAGAAGATGGAATCCCCATCCTAACTATTTATCTCGAAAAAGGATCGATAGTTGTAATTAAAGATATAATTACAGATAAAACGATCTGTAGCATTCAACTTTGATTTTACATTAATATTAATAATATGTTAAATTGTCTGGTACTATCAATCTTAAACGCACTAGGTCAGTATTAGCATATTTTAAATATTCATATGGTCTAAATCCTAATTTTTTGTAGAAATTTAATGCTTTAAGATTGTTACGTTGAACTCCAAGCTCAATTCCTCTTTTATTTGCTTTCTTACTCTCTTCTATCAAATAATCCATAATCTCTTTTCCCACGCCTTTATGTTGCCATTTCTCACCTATTACAAATCCTGTAATCCAAAGGATTTCGGGTTCTTCATTCAACCATAAATAACCAATTGAGAGTTCATCAATTAGTATGATAAAAACACGCTGAAATTGGTCTTCTATTGCCTCAGCAATATCTCTAAACCATGATTTCCAATTAAATTTTCCTTGCCATGCTTCAGTCACAACATTATCCATTTCTGAAACTGATAAAATACTAATAAATTCTAGATCATCTTTTTCTGCATAACGCAGTACTAGTTTTAGTTTTTCAGAAATTATGACATGCATTGAATCAAACATTTCGAATTCATTCACTACTTAGTTCATTAAATGTTCTTAGAATCATAAATATTTTGATTATGAATGGACTATTGATAAATATAAATCTACACTAAACAAACTTAGAAAAAATAATTTGAATTTTCTGTCACAAAAATGTTTCTATTTCATCATTATTTGAAGACCATTGCAAAAATCTAAGTAAAAAAATGCTTATCCTTCTAGCGGAGTGCTATCTGAATGAAAGTCAATTTTATTCTTGATATGGAACGAAGTTTAATCGGTAGTGGAGTATATAGCTCAGCAGTACGGCTAGCAGAGAAGCTAAAGGAATACGGAATACATACTGATATTAACGGAGAACAGCATCCATATGATATATACCATTTTCAGACATCTTTACCCCAATCTTTCTTGAAGGCAAAGATTCTATCAAAACAAAAAAAGCGTAAGTATAAAATATTAATGACTGGACATACAACAATTGAGGATTTTCGGAATAGTTTTCTTTTTTCAAATAGAATAGATCCAATATTAAGCCCATATCTTCGGAAATACTATTCCTATGCTGATTATCTTATTGCTGTCAGTGAATACAATAAAAAGATTCTACTTGGATATGGTTATGATCCTTCTAGAATCAAAATAATCTCAAATGGAATTGATCTTTTAAAAGTAAGAAAAAAGCTTGATTTGAGAAAAAAAACGCGTAAGTTTCTTGGAATTAATGAAAAACAACTATTAGTTGTTACAGTAGGCATATGTATATATCGAAAAGCCCCTGATATATTTATTGATGTTGCTAGGACTATTCCAGAACAACAATTTCTATGGATTGGAAAATATCTTCCTTTAGGGACAATCGCTCACTCAAATTATTTACGCAAAAAATTTGAGCTCTCCAGACAGCTGAAAAACATGCAATTTACTGGATATGTGTCTAAGTTTACCCTGGAAGGACTTTTAAACGCGGCAGATATTTTTCTTTATGTAAGTCGGGAAGAGAATCAAGGAATCGCGCTTTTAGAAGCTATCGCTTATGGATTAGTCCCTGTAGTTCATGACCATCCTGTATTCAGCTGGCTAACCCATGAAATAGATTGTTTAAAAGGAAAATCAGTCCAAGATTATTCAGAACAGATCAATCGATTATTAAATGATTATAATCTCCGACAAATACTACAAAAAAAAGGAGAACAGACATTAAAAGACCATGATATTAATTATTCAATCAATCAATTAGCTGATCTTTATTCATATCTTGAATCATAAAAAAAGGAAAAAGAAGTAAAGAAAGAACTAATATAAACGTTTATAGTCCTTTATTTACTCGAAACATCCCAAATACAATTATAACAGCAACAAGAGCAAAAAAACCAAAGCCAAGAAGGGAAATAATAATATCTAGACCTGAATCTTGATCAGAACCAGTTGTAGTTTTTTCAATTATTTTAAAATTAATAGTACCAATGGGATCTAACCGTTTGTCCAAAAATAAATCAATGATGTAGGTTGCTGGTGGTGAATCAAGATCGATTGATAGATCAATTTTATAAACACCATCCTCTTCATAGGCAATAAACCTGCCGGAAGTAAGATTTCCTGAAACACGACATGATAAATCTAACCCACCAATCTTTTTTCCTGTTTCTAATAATCGAACTGTAAAATTAATAGTTTTAGAATCTCCCTGTTTTATTTCGGGAATATCTAAAGAGATAATTTCAAATGTACCACTGATTGTAATTTGATGGAGACTCATATTCAAATAAGCTTGATCTTGAATATCGAATATATGAGGAGTACTCCAACGGACTTTGAAACTATAGTTTCCAGGTATGAGTGCTGGATTAACAGGATCTAACCAAAGTACTGTTTGCTCAATAAAGTGAAAATGAAATGTCTGTTTTATTTCTACTTCAGGAGTAGCTGTTTCATCCAGAAAGAAGATAAGGTCGAGATCTGTCATAGGAATTTCTAGTTCTGATGTAATATTTCGATTAGGATAATTCACTTCAAGTGTATCATTGTAGTTTAAAAATTTTAAAGTTAAATTACCACCTAATAATTCTGTAATATAATAACTTGTTCTAGGTAAATTTTCTTCAACAACAACAGTTCTAAACCTAACTGTAGGAATATCAATAGGTATTACAATTTTTACTGGAGCACCTCCACTAGTTGATGTCACAGTTATAGTTAAGTTAGCAGTTATATTACCAAAAATACCTCTCTTAGGAATTTCAAAATTTAATCCCATGGTATTAACCCTTGAAAAAGGATCGCTAAAATTCCCATCTAATATTGTTTCTCCTTCACTATTATAAGGAATAAAACCAAAAGTTTTCCAAGTGATGTTCTCACGAGAGGTCCATTTACTATTCCATCTATAAACTACCTCTGCAGAACTAATAATAAGATAATCTAAAGAATAAAACTCTCCTTGAGACGAATTAGCTTCAAGGTAGCCTAGAAGGGTAATATTATCACCTGGTGAAATTGTTTGAAGATCAGTTTCCTGTTCATAATAGATACGATAATCTGAAGTGTTATCAGGAGCAGTCTGATTCGTAGACCCGCGTAATATATAGAGATCCTGTTTGACATAATTCATCTCATCTTTTATTACATAGGTTATGTTCACGGTTTTATCGTCGATAAAATCACCTTGTGAGTCTGCACGATGGATAATAAAAACAAAGGTCCATGTTCCAAAGTACACCTGATGTGTAGGCAATTGTAACTCGATTGTAGCAGTGCTATCTCCACCCACAGAAGTATTTACAGCCTCTTCAGCTTTTATACGATATTTACTTTCTAATGTCTCATTATAGCCTTGATGAAACCAGGTAGAATAAACGCTTCCAGTTTTTAAGGGAGCTCCTGGATCAATAATAGTTGTTTTTTCAGCTATTACTGCATAATTCACAATAAAATTATCAATGAACCAATATGAAGTTTGATTATTTGAATAGGAGTTTGTATCTGGTAAGATTAATCTAAACGTTTTGGTAATAGGTGTAGAGGTTGCCTCTGTATCAACTGGAAAGGTAATAGAATTCCATTTGTGATTGCCTACACCTACGTCAGGAATTGTTTCATTTTTCCAAGATGTTCCTTTCCAGTATGAAAATGTCAATCTAGGAGGTACAATTGCCAAATAACAATCATCTAACCATCCAGTATATAAAGTATCAGCTGCAGCTCCAGCATCAATTCCCCAAAAGACCACCCGTAAGTAACTTGAATTTATTGGTGTTGTCCAACGTAGAATCATATTATAGATATAACCTAGGTCATCTTCTACTAAAGTTCTCGAATCAGTAGAATCTATTTGGCCAATGTTAAATCCACTAGCATTATATGCCTCAATTCTTAGTTTCCAATAATTTGCCTCTGTTTTTCCAGTAGCTTTAGCAGAAAGAGAAATAGTCCGTCCTCCTGCAATTGTAATGTTTTGTGTTACTAAAAAGCCTTCAGTTCCATTTATTTTTGCATAATTGGAACCATCAGCTGCATTATCTGGATCAGATACGATTTGAACAAAAGATGAATTTACATCCCAGCCAGTTGTGTCACCAGTTTCAAAGCTTGGGTTTAGTAAAAGATTTTCTCCCTTTGACATGTAATCAAATGAAACATAATAACGACTTGAATTTAAGAGAGTTGTTTCATTATAAAAGATTTCTGCAGCAATCTTATCTGCATCCATCCCTTCTGTTAACGTAAGATATCCCTCAGAGGCAGTTACAGAATCAAAATTAGCATTATACCAATCAGGAACGGATAAATTATCGAAATAAGGATCTTTTAAGATATTCTGATAATTACTCCTGAAATCAAAAGCAACCTCATCAATTGGGGATTCTAGTTGCCATTCTAATGATCCGTTCATCTCAGAATATTTACTATCAGCAGTGATTTCTAACCATTCACCCGGAGCATAAATATCTTTATTAGTAGTTAATGTTGTTAATCCAGATGTCACAGAAGTCCCTATTCTTGATTGAATCATTGGTTCGTTATTATTTTCTGCTGAATAAGTTTCTTTTAGCGTATTTTGTCTCGAATAAGAAATTGTTTGGGAATTCTGGTAAATTATTAAGGAACTTGGAATACTAAATGTTATTATTGTAAGAATGCTTAGAATTAATAAATTTCGAATTATGTTCATATGGCTCACCGTAATCAAGGTTTCTTAGATAGATTAATTTTTCTTTTAGAAAATCTCTATAAATAGTTGTATTATATCCTAAATCTCCATTGTGGGGTCTGATTGGTTTGATCCAACCTTATTTTTTTAAGTTTATTAAACGCTTAGTTGGCAAAAAATTAAAGACATTTATTCTGTACAAAAATGAAAAAATACGAAAGCTTTAATTTATTGGTGATCTTTAGATTAAATGATAACATGATAGGTCTTAGAGAACAGTTAGGGCAGCGAATTCAAGAAGGAAAACTAGCAATTAGTAACGAAGATTATTCTTTAGCTATCTTTTCCTTCCAAAAAGCTATAAAACTAGCTTCAGACCAATCTCCAGTTCTCAATAATATTATTGGGGTTTCTTATGCATATTTAGCTCTTTCTTTTTTCTATAAAGGGGATGAAATGCAAGCTCGTACCAATATAGATAAGATTGAACCATTTTTTGACCACAAACCATTTAATACTCAAGGATATGCTGCAATTTTATTGAGTATTGGACTGGATTTTCAACGTTTAAAGGCATATGAATTCTCAATAATTCCAATGAAAGTGGCTTTAAAACTTACTAGAGAAAGTTCTTTAACTGAAGACTTAGAAGCAATTTCAATAATCTCACGAAATCTCGCATATTCTTACTATAAAATGCAAAAACAGACAGCTGCTGCTAAGTTGTTTAGAATAGCAGGTGATCTAGAAGAAAATCCGAAAATAGCGATTGAACTATATCAAAATTCGTCTTATCTTTATTATCAAGAAAATATGAAAGAAGAGGCTCTTAATATTCTTGAAACAGCTTTTAATAAAGTTGACATTGCAGAAAACTCAGGTTTAATTAATTATCCTTTAAAACTAAAGAAAGAAATTGCTCATTTTCAAGCAATAATCGCATACGAAATTTATCAACATTATATTTCTTATAACGATCTTAATCAATCCTTAGATTACATAAACCTTAGTCAATCAAAATTTTCTTTTATTGATAAGGAGTTTTGGCCAACTAAAACACTTTATGAAGAAGCCATGATTTATAATAAATTAGACAAAATTAATAAACGTGACAAATTACTTGAAAAGGTAGTAGAACATAAATACACCGAAGATACTAACATTTTCATCATAAGAGCAGGACTTCTTCTTTTAATATCTTCTCTCGAAAAAAATAACTTCCCAAAAGTTGGGTATTATCTTCAAATTCTTTCAAATATAGAAATGGAGTATTTAAATCCTTCAATAGCTAATATAATTTCACAGATTCGAGAAATTTCGAGAAAATCATTAAAGAGAGGGCAAATTCAAACAAATCTTCGATTTACATTAAAAGATCTGGATTTACCAGTTGAAAAGTTAATAGAACAATACGAGTCTCTCTTCGAGGAAAGATCATTAACATTTACTCAATTCAAAGAGAAATCTCAGAAAGAAATTGATCATTCTATTGGTTTAACTGGAAAAATGTCTCAGTTTTCTGGAAAATTAAAACCCCCCTCTCTTGAGAGATTACAGGAATTATTTGAGGTAAAAGAAACAACAATTGAACCAAAAATGGAAGAAAGAGAAGCAATTCCCGAAACTATTCCAACAACTCAGGAAGAGTATGAGGAGGGACGTATTTCCCCCTCAGCTGAAACACTAAGTAATTTATTCCGTGAACACCGTATCCTCCAAGAAGAAGATAATATAAGCGAAATTAATATAACTACAGCAGAAGATACAGAAAATAAAGAAATTCAAGAAAGAATATCATTAGAAAACATTCCTACTCAAGCGGGAAGGTACTTTCAAAGAGCAGGATGGACTGTTCGATTTAACTTAACAACAGGACAACGTAGAGGAGCAGAACCAGATATAATAGCTGAAAAAGGGTTGATTCGGAGAAGAAAAAAATTAATCTTTTTTGCAGAGAATCCTACTGATGCGGAAATTTGTGGTTTTCTCCTTCAATCGAGCTTAGAAGAAGGAGAAAAACTAGTTTTTTTAATGAGTGGAGACCCACGAACCGTGAAGCTCTCACGAAAAGTAAAGCTCATAACTCACATTGATCAATTATTTTAATTTATCGAAAAGCTCTAATAAAAAGTCTCTTTAAGTAATGATTCGACTTTTAGTCTCATCATATCTATTGTACTATCACTCACTAAAGTTCTTAATTTTCCTTTCTTTAAAAAATACTCAATTAAAGGTTTAGTTTGAGTCTCATAAGTCTTAAGTCTTTTTTTAACTGTTTCTTCAGTATCATCATCACGTTGATACAATTCTCCAGAACAATTATTACAAAGTGCTTTTCTCTTTGGAGGACTGTAAATAATGTGATAGATTGCTCCACATGTTTTACATGTTCGACGACCAGTTATTCTTTCAACTAGCAGATTAAAATCCACTTCTATATTTATAACTAAATCGATCTCAGTTATTCTTTCTAAGTCTGTAGCTTGAGCGATATTCCGTGGGTAACCGTCAAGAATAAACCCAGCTTCACAATCTGGTTCAGCTAAACGAGCTTCCAGAAGTTCAAGAACTAATTTGTCAGGAACTAATTTCCCCTCATCCATGAAAACCTTAGCCTTTTTTCCCACCTCAGTTTGGTCTTTAATAGCATTACGTAGAAGATCTCCTGTAGAAATCTGGGGAATATTGTATTTTTCTGTAATAAATTTTGCCTGTGTTCCTTTTCCTGATCCAGGAGCACCTAGCAAAATTAATTTAATTTGAGTCAAAATATTCCACCTTTTAGCTCTTTTGAATATCATTATTTAACTTAAGAAGTATATCTCTAGCTTTTGATGCATTTTGTTCATTAATAACAAATATGAGTTGAAGATGGTCTGAATGATGTGATACTAATGTATCATAAAGAGAAATCGCTTGGTCTGCTAATAAAGAAGAGACATGTGCAAGAATTCCAGGGATTTGTTGAGCTTGTCGAGGTAAGATAAGTTTCAATAAACTCAAAGAATCTTGGAGTTTAAGAACATCAAGTCCCTTGTATCCATTTATTTTATCTAAGAATTTATTTTCAGCCATTTTTTTTACATATAATCCCAAATTATTCTGATTTAGATATGCTGAACTGATGTCCTTTGTATTTAATAAGTCTAATATTGCTTTAACAACAATAAATGGATCAGCATCTTCGTGAAATTGAATTTTATAATGTTTCAAACCATCTGTAACCTCAGTGGTTCCCTTCTTTAATATATCCTGAACTCTTTTTACTCCAAGTATTTCTTCTTGTTGCTCCCGCATTTTTTTAAGGTATCGAGTTATAGCAACAGCAACATTACCCTCTAACTTAAGTGGATCCTTATCAGAAAATTGACCACCTTGTAACAATTTATTTTTTATCTCTTTGGCAATTTCACGCTGAGCTGTTTTACGTTGTTGGAGTTCATGGACAAGAGATGGATCTTGATCTAACATTTCACGAACGAATTTCGAAACGGATTTAGAATCGGGTTTATCATCACTCATATATCTTCTTCCTCTAGCTATCACTTTTATCGTATTTAAAAACCGGTATAAATACAGAGTTGATCATTAATAATTAAAATGATTTACAAGAGTTTCAAATGAAAAGCCTGAAGCATCTTCAAAGTGAAGAGCACAATTCAAACTCAATAATCTACTTTTATCTAACTTTTTTATAATTATGTAATTCAAATTGAAACATTGAAAATTATGACGATTAATGAAGTATTTAAGAAAAATTTTTATTATATCAATTCGTTAATTAGTGTATTTTAAAACAATTTATATTTAGAAGGGAAAAAAGTCTATTAAAGCTCGGATAAACAATAAAAGACCAAGTTAAATGTATATGTGAGATGTTTTGATAACAAATGACCTTATAATTCTGATCCCCTCATTTAATGAAGAAGAAAATCTATCAGATATCCTATCTAAGGTTATGAAGTTTGTACCACGAGAACAAATCATCCTTGCAGATGATGGTTCAACAGATTGTACAATGCAAATAGCGAAAGAGTATCAGATTCGGATTATTAGATCAAAAATAAATGTGGGAAAGGGCTACATACTTAAAAATGCCTTTAAAGCGATTATAAAGTACTTACCACATTATAAATGGATTATAACACTTGATGCTGATGGTCAACATAATCCTAAAGACCTAATATCATTCTTTAAATCCAAAAAGAATGATGAGAACGTAAGTATCTTCGTAGGAAGTAGGGACTTTAGGAAAATGCCTAAATCTAATTATATATCTAATATTTTAACCTCAAATTGGTGTAAATTCTGGTTAAAATGGGAATTGGAAGATTTACAGTGTGGATACCGTTGTTACAATACAAAGAGATTAAAACAGTTACTACAATACGGATTGTCCAAAAAAAACTTTGATTTTGAAACAGAAATATTATTTGTAGCATGGTTCTTAGATATGAAGATAAAAGAATTACCCATTCAAACAGTTTATTTCTTTCGACATAGGAAATCCCGAGTTCTTCCATCTATAGACACTTTGCGTTGGATTTGGTTAATTATATCTTTTGGACTGAATACTCAATTCATGCGTAAAATTCTCTTGAAAAAAGGTTTTATTAGATCATAAATTCAAAATATCTTTAGAATATTTCTTTCTAGGGAAAATAAAAAATCTAATAATCTATTATAGAGCTTAAAAGAATTAGGAAGGACTTTTTATCATTTATACTTGCTGCCAAACAACTTAAATGTTCAATTTCGAAAGAGAATTAAAGAACCTTTAAATTAGTTTATTCATCAAAACCAGAAGGAAGCGAAAAGAATTAGCTATAAAGCTGGATCCGGTGTCCAACTAATGAAACAAAAATTAGTACTTAAATTAGTCCTCCTAGGTGATCCTGGTGTAGGAAAAACAAGTTTAATTAGTCAGTTTGTACACTCACGGTTTAGACATTCGTATCAATTGACTGTGGGACTTGATATTTCTTCAAAACAAGTCAAACTTAAAGATGGAAGAACTGTTACCCTCTCTATAAATGATATAGGAGGACAAGCAAGATTTGCTGCTATTCGACATATGTTTTTTAAAGGTGCTCATTTAGCTATGTTTGTTTATGATGTCACCCGTTCTGAGACTCTAAGCAATATCAAAAGTCCTTGGTATAGTGAATTAATGGAATTTTGCTCACAACCTGATACTACTAAATCTGCAATCAAAACTATACTCGTTGGAAATAAAGCTGACCTAGAAGATTATCGTATGATTGAAGAAGATGAGGGGGAAGCTTTAGCAAAAGAAATTCAAGCTATAGATCATATTTCTGCTTCAGCTAAAGAGAATCATCATGTAAACGAGGCATTCCATAAACTAGCACAAAGTTTTTTTGACGAAATCGAACATTAAGAAATTTTTCACCTGAATAACAGGAGATATTCTTGTTGAGTATTGAGATAGATTATGAAGTGCTTGCAAACATTCCCAGTTCTTTATTCCAACGGTTAATTGAACAATGGCAAAATAATATTGTGAACCTTGAACCTTCAAATATATTTTCGTCTGCAAATGAAGGAACAACCAAATCTATCCTCGCTACACTACCCCAGGCAAAACTACGAAATTTACTAAAACTTGGTAGGATACTAGAAATAAAAGATATATGGTGGGAATCTTATTTAGTTCCCAAAATTAAATCATTTTCTAATTTTGAAGGAAGAATTAAGACCTTTGAAGTTGATAAATATATAGATACAAGTGGATCAAAAGCTAAAGCGTTCCTAAATGTTATAGAGCTAAGTAGAAATGCATTATTGGTATTAATTGAATTTTCTTCACGTTCTCCTAGTTTAAGAAGAATTTATCGATATATTTTCTTTCCAGCTGTTAAAATAATTCTTCTTGAACCTCAGGAGTATGCTGTTGAATTATTCCAAGATCAGGTTTTGCCCTTTATTTCAAATGAAAGTCAAATCACACTCAAACCGGTTCGTGCTAAATTAATAAAACAATTTACAAAAATAAGTGATAATAAAGAAGCCTCCATTATTCTCACACATTTAAAGATACGAATTTCCCTTGAAACCTCAGGAATAGAAGGTTTAAGTCAGATAATAATCGAAGGAAAAGACGTTATAAGAGGAGCTGAAACTCTAGAACAACGTCATGAAATTTCTCTTAAATTCATGCAATCAGGGCCTTGGGTCGGAGCTGGAACAGATGATTTTATTATTGAAGTCGGAAAAGGTATCCAGATCATTCAGATTGAAGAACAATCTCTTAAGAACATTGCTACAGTGCTAAGCTGGTTATAATTTCCTTTTTGAGGCGAAAAAATGTTTAATCTAAATTTTCTAAAATCAAAAATATTTTTTCTAAGCTTAATTTTCCTTTTATGTACCATAGTCATTCCTTTGCAGACAAACTTACGAAATGGGTATTTAACTTCCCAAAATAGCACAAAAATCATCAATGGGAATTATCCTATAAATTCAAACTTTTTAGTTTTTTTTAAAACAAAAGTTCCAGGATTAAAAAATTATGAAAATAATCTCATTAAACGATACAAGACTTTTCCAGCTATTTATATTAATTTTCAAGAAAAATCCAGTATGGAAACTTTCCTCACCTCCTTTAAAGATGAAATAATAGAAATTGAGTTAAATAAAGCAATAAGAACGTCTTTAGCTAGTGTAAAAGAAACCTATCCCCCAAATTTAGCTGCAACAAGTCCTGAGCTAAGGAGTTATACAGGTACTTCATATCTTCATCAAATTGGGCTTACAGGATTCGGTGTCAAAATAGGAATCATTGATTCAGGAGTAACAAATCATTCAGAATTTGGAAATAGAATTATAGAAAGAGCTTCTTTTGTTTCACAAGAAAATGGATATTCCCAAGATATTTCTAGTGTTTCTGATGATTATCTTACTTCAGGACATGGTACTCAAATCGCAGGGATTGCAGCAGGATCATCAACAGGTATTGCTCCCCAAGCAGAAATATATAGCGCAAAAATTATTCATAATCCAACGGTATTGGGAGCAGGTGGGGGGGGTGGAGAAGAAACTACTGCAGGAATACTAGATGCGATTGATTTTTTGGTTAATAAGTCAATTGACATTATAAATTTATCTATTGGACAATATCACAACCTCCCTGGAGGTATAAGGGATGAAGTGATAAATTTTATCTCAGAGGCATATGATATATTAGTCACAGTTTCTGCTGGTAATTCAGGATCTTCGTATGGAGATAGAGGAACCCTCCATAATCCAGGAACGGCCTTAGAATGCATATCAGTTGCTGCAAGTGATGTAACAGGTACCTCTATAGCAAGTTTTTCTTCTAGTGGATTCAAAGTTGATTATTCATTAAAACCAGACCTTTCAGCACCAGGAATTTCTATTCCAGGACCTAATGGAGATGGTTCGGGTTATGTAACCAAATCAGGAACATCAATTGCAGCACCTGTTGTAGCAGGCGGAGCTGCTTTACTAATTGAATATCTTCGAGATCATGGAATAAGCTATACAAGTGGGACTTTGAAAGCTGCTCTCCTTGAAGGAGCCCAAGAAATGAATGCTCCTGTTTGGAAGAGAGGTGCAGGTTTCTTAAATCTTACAAAATCATTAAATGTTTTAAATTCGTCTAAAATAGTAGAGAGTTATCCAGAATTAATAATAGCTCATCCAAAACGCTTACCGATAGACCCATATGAAGTTTTGTTTACAGGAAGCTCAATAGAATTTAATCTAACAATTATAAGCAGTAGAAAGACAGAATATGCCTTGGAAATATCAGAACCCTTACAGAATTTTGTGAAAATAAAACCAAACAATATTCTAATTAATGGATCTTCTTTACTTCCAATAAATTTCACAATCCCGAATAATACTGTCCCTAGGTTTATAAATGATACTATTAATATTGGAAACTCTAAATTACAGGTTCAATTTGAAATTAGAAAACCTTTGGCTAGAATATTATTTGATGAGAGCCTTAATAGTATAGTACGACACGGATATGGTACAGGAATGTATGATACACAAGGAGATTCTTCAAACACAGTAGGAATGTATTCTTCTTTCACTAAGTTTTTAGTAGAGAGCAATTACTGTGTGATTCCGCATTTAAGCAGAGAATTTTCTCTTTCTGAATTAATTAAATATGATGTTCTTGTTTTAGCAAATCCATTCTCTTTAATTTCTGATATTTATATGGATTGGGTTATAGATCCTGGAAAAGACTATTTTTCTCTAACTGAATCCTCTTTAACCTCAATTCTCCAATTTTTTGAACTTGGAGGAGGCATTTTAATCTTAAGTTCGGTTGTAGATTATTATAATATAACAGAATTTAATGTTTTTTTAGCATATTTTGGTCTAGCTATAGACGAGACGGTGTCTTATGGGGTACAACAATCCATCATCAATAATCCACAAAAATTTACAAAAGAAATAACAGAGTTCCCCTTTCGAGGTAACTATTTGAAAGTTCTTGTACCTTCGAATCAAACCAAGATTATAGCAGATGTGGAAGGTAAACCAACACTGATTAGTCACGAGGGAATATCGGGAGGAAGAATTTTATTATTTGCCACTGATTTAATATTTGATAATATTGGATTTTCTAGCTTTGCTTATGGAGGAAATTCCGAGTTTAATCGTATCTTGGCTTTTAATTCAGTTGCATGGTTAGTAGAAGGTGAATTCAAGGAAACATCTACTATTCCAGAATATCCTGAATTATTCTTCTTCTTTCTTCTTATCATCTGTGTTTTTGCATTATTCATAATTTACACTCGGTTTTTAAAGAAAAACTAGATTTGAGGATCATTCAATCCAATATATCTACTTTTAGGTCGATCATCATAACCAACGGTTGCAGGAGAAGAAAGACGATGATAGATTATTTGAATTATTGGCATCCCTGGAATTAATTCTACTGGAGAGTTTGCTTGATGAGCGATTTCTAGAGTTAAAGTTGTGGGGTCATTTAGTCCTGTTCCTGGATTTACTAATCCTGCTGCTTGGACAACTATACCCAATCGTGCTATGGAGGATTTTCCTTCTAATGTTGCTGCATATTTCTTTGAAATTGATATTTTTTCTAACGTAGAGGCTAAAACAAACTGATTGGGAGATAATACGAAAGGTTCATCATCAACTCGAATTATTTCAGTATTTTTATGAATTGCTGTTCGATCATTTGGTCTAAACATTCTTCCATGACGAAAAACCAAAAATGTATTACCTAGTTTTAGATCTACTGAACAAGGTCCAATTGCATTTTCATCAAACGGATTTATTGATATTTCTTTTTCCTTTATAGCAGTAATAATGTCCTGATTAGACAGAATCATGCTTTTTATTGCTCCTGATGCATTAATTTTGCTTTGAATAGACTAATTACAGATTATCCATAAACTTTTCAATTGATTGATTGAATTAGATTTATGAAGTAACATAAGGTCTTATTTTTAGGAAGATTTTTATGCAAGATGAACGTAATTCTCGTCTTCAAAAAGTATTAATGGGAATTATTGAAGGATTTTCCGATTATTTTGTGTCTGTTTTAACAAAATATCATGGAAGAGCACCCTCTAAAATTGAAGTTAGTAATATTACTGTTGAAAAGCGATTAGGTGCCACAGGTATTCATATAGTTAAGGTCCTCTTAGAGTCAGATCTAGGTAGTGACGAGGCTAGTATTGCTGTAAAAATATATGAAGAAAATTCCCAAGCAACAACTGTAGTAAAAAAAATTAATTTCTTAGAAAAGAGAATTATGCCATATAAGAAATTGGGGATATTTTCAGCTTCAGTTATCTTTTTTTCAGGAAGTGTTGTAATAATGGAGGGTATTCAGGGTGACGATTTCCGTGATTCTAAAATTCCAAAACCTCAAAAATATCGATATGCGGGTAAGTGCTTATCAGCATTCCATAGTACATCGATCACCAAACCATGGTTTGATAAATATAAACTATTAAGTAATAGAAGTATTGAAGAAATCCCTGTGGATGATTATACAAGGCAAAAAATAAAGGAAATATTTAATTCACAAATACCCATGGTGGAAAAGAACTCCATAAATTCAGGATCAGTTAGTTTTGGTGATTTTCATCCTGGTAATCTAATCTTTGATGTAAAAATTGGGCAAAAACCAATGATTCAAACATATATAATTGATCCTGAATTTTTAGATATTAATAGTGAACATGATCGACTTGAAGACATAGCGAATTTTTTTACAGTCGAGGCAGTAGATCAGTATCGATTAGATAAGTCATTAAGCAGATTAACTACAAATATGAAATCATTTTTAAGTGGTTATAATGAAATTCTTGCACTTGAGCAACTATCTTTAAATTCGCTTTATCCCTCAGGTTATATCCCTTTAAATTTTCATCTAGCTCTTATGATACTAATGAGTATCCTAAATATTCAAGGGATGCTAGATATATTTGATACAGAGTTGGCAATGGCCAATGAGATATCACTTCGATGCGAACTTATTCAAAAGCTCCTTGAATGGCAAACATTCCCTGATTAGGTATTGTAATAAAAATGAAACATCAGCTCCTTTTTTCTTCTGCTGGTATTGCAACCCAAATCTTAATTTCTAGCGAAAAAGACACTATTCTACTAGATATTGGGGATGGAATTATACGAGATCTCTTAAAAACAGAAATTAATTTTTCAAAAAGTCAATCGTGGCACATTTTTATTAGTCATGGGCACTATGATCATTGTGGAGGATTATTTTCGTTCTTAGGGTTTTTACGCATGTTAGGATTACCATCTAATATCAATGTTTACTACCCCAGTGAGAGTATTGAGGTGGAATCTTTATTAGATGTATTTACATCAATCTATAAGGATTCGTTACCTTTTAAGCTAAAAAATCGTCCCCTTAAAAACAATGAAACAGTAAGAATTTCCCGGAGTATTTATGTGAAATCTTATCCAATGGTTCACTATGGATCAATTGTAAACCAAGGCCTCTTAGCGAGAGTACCAACCTATGGTTATGCCATATTTCACAACAAAATTAAATATTTAGCTTTTACAGGAGATACAGGCATAAATAATAATTTAGTCGATCTTGTAAAAGACGCAGAATATGCCTTTATAGAAGCTACAAATCCTGAGGATATAAGCTCGAAAAATCATCTCAATGAAGAGGAAGCTCTCAATTTAGGAAAACTTGCTAAAAGATTTTTATTAATTCATACTAAATACGATTCTCGATAGTTAAAACACATAAAATCTTACCATCTTAATGGATATGAATTATCAAATCGGCAATTTGACTAGTATTAAACAATAGGTTGATAATTGAACAGCTTTCTTGGTTAGAAAGTAGTTAATAAAACTGTAAATGAAAAATAACACTTACGAATTATAATTATTAAATATTTAAGGAACTTAAGAGTTTGTTATCTAAAATATTTATGAAATCAGTTGAAACCATCAACAATGATACTCAAAATGGTGCAACGCAAATCGCAGAGGACAGCCTTCGTGCCTTAAAAAGAGAATGTCTAAGAATTGGAACCCAACTTGATGAATCAATACTGAAAACAGCTATTCAACTCCTTCTAGATACTCATCCCATGGCTACTATCGAAAATGCTCTACTACCTATATACATTAGACTGGTTGATCTAATAGATTCAGAAGGATTGAAATCAGGGAACGCAAAAGCATCAATCGAAATGATTTTTGCAACTCGGAAAGAACAGATGCGGGTTGGTGAAATAAATACAATTAATCGTCTAGTAGAGGAGTTAAGAGAAAAAAAATCGATATTAACATTTTCTCACTCTTCTACTGTTATAAAAGCATTATTACAGTTAGCTAAAGATGGCTTTAATGATAAGGAAATATACGTCCTAGAATCGAGACCTTTAAAAGAAGGAGAAAGAACAGCTCATTCACTAGCTAATGCTGGGTATAGAAAAACTCATCTAGGTATTGATTTCTCAATAAATGAATTTTCAGAATTAGCAGAAACCGCTGTTATTGGAGCTGACATGGTTCATTTTGATGGCCATATCTTAAATAAGATTGGTTCAGCTACAATTGCTAAACTTTTTCACTCACAAACAAAGGAAGTTATTGTAGGCGCTTCACTATCAAAAATTTGTCTTCGTGGGATTATAAATCAAAAGAAAGACTGGAATCCACTTATTCCTAACAGAAATCCCAAAGAAGTAAGTTCTATCTCCAATCCTAATTTAAAAATTTGGAATAAGTACTTTGAAATAATTGAGCCAAAATTTATTTCCACATTAATAATGGATAAAAATAAGTTTTCACGTCCTATTTCTTCGACATTGAAAGAATTTATTCTTAAAAATCCAGCAATAACAAGACAAGTGAGGGCTCTTCACAAATTATGGTATAATGTTAATTTTATTATGGTTTAATTTTTTTTTACCATGGTTTGATCATTTCAGGTTGAATTGCAGGATTATGAAAGATGATTGTACCTCTGAATATTTGACCTTTTTTTGCAGGTCTAATGTCTTTAATTGTACCTGATGTAATTTTGATCTTTACACTCTCTTCTAATGCTGGCTTATAAGCAGCATCTAAAACTAAATTCCAAGTAGAATTATTTCCTTCATTCCATACTATTGCATTTAATTCATCACGATCATGAACTTCCTTAATATCTAAAATATGATAGAATCCCTTGAACTCCTCATTTGGTCCTTTGTCCTCTGCAGGAGATAATTCTATTGGAAGATTATTTCTTAAGGCTGTAGAAATTCCTCTCTTCGTGTTATCTTGGGAGTCCTTTCTTAATTTTTGTTTAAAGATCTTTTGAACTTTAAGATCTAAATCAACAAGATCTGTTCTTAACCTTGTTAATATAAATAATCTTTTTATAGATCTTTCAATTTCCTCTCTGTCTGTATAATTCTTTACAATAAATTTTAATATTTCTATGGCTAGTTCACGTTGATCATGTGAATATAAATCATTTGCATAGGTATGCATTGAAATTAACATGCCATCTAAATGAGTTCGATGTTTATTTAACAGAAAAAATGCTTCGTTGAGCTGTTTATTAGCTATCAAAGATATAGTAAGTCCTAATAACTGTGTAGTCGAAATTTCATTATCTTGTGGTAGTACTCTTTTAAATAGACTGAGAGCTTGCTCATAACGTCCAAGTAATAAATATAAAAGCCCTTGCAATGAAATTAAATTTTCAATTGCTTCTTTTCCAACCGATATAAAGTTCATATAGACACGACAAGCTTCAGCATGCACCAAAGCTTCAATAATTTGATTATGTGTTAACTTAAAATCAAGTAACCATGAGTGATGTTCAAAAAGTTCAGATCGAAGCATACGTTCAACAATTACCCGTTGTTCTAGTCCATCAATCTTATAAATAAGTTCAGAGCTTTTTAATAGAATCTCTAAAACCATATTCTCCGCTTCTTGAAGATTGAATTTATCACGAGATTCCCGTGCTTTTATTATAAGCTGTTGGGCAATAATCAGGGTATCTTCAGGTTGTATTATCTCAAGTTCCTTTTTAGGTGATAATATTCCAGAAGACGCAGTATCACTTCCTACTTGAGCTGCAGACCTAACAAATCGGGCTGTATCGGTAAGATCATCAATAAGCATGGCAACATCAATATATCTACGAGTTTTTTTCTTATAACTCCAAGAAGCTTTAAACACACGCTCTACTGTATCATCTAGGATCTTTCGCATTCCAATATCAGAAACAGAGGCAGCTAAAACAGAAACAAAAGATCCACAAGAGAGATGTTCAATTGAATTAAATTGTTTATTTTCTTTGATGATACGTGCAACACCTTCATCATCAGAAACTAAAGCCACACGATGGTTATTTCGAAGACTAAATTTCTTTGCGAGTATTACAATATCAATATCAGCAGGATCCTCATTCACACGAACCATTCTTTCGTGAATTGCATATCTTGCAGTATTTTTCCAAAGCTTTGAATCACGATTTACTGGTTCCATTTGGATATACTTTGGTACCAAGGTTCTAAGCTCTCTGTACTTCCCTGGAATATCTGACTTCGGAATTTCTTCGGGAATCATCACAGTCATACCCACAGAACTAGCAATATCAGTCAAATTCGGAAGAAGCGACTCAATAACTCCAGCGTTTAACAAAGAAATGAAGAAATTTGTATCGATAACAACTACATCGAATAATTGAGTAGACATTAATTCAAACTCCATAAATGCAATATGTTCTCTCTTTTTAATACTCTTTTAAAAAAATATAGTTTAAAAAATTTCAAGATTTAGTGGAAAAGAGGAGAGCGGAGGGTGCGATTTGAACGCACGTAATACGGCTATCTAAAAGGAAATAAAACTTATTTCCTTCTTGCAGGCCGCTCCATAGCCACTTTGGTACCTCCGCTTAGGATTTAAGGTTCTTTTAACTTTCATATACTCAATAAACATTGTAGAGAATAGTGGTTATCTATTTATCACTTTAATTCTTCAATTTTTTAAAGTTTATTTATATAGTTTAAATTACCATGTTATTGTTTCCTATTTATGATTATCACAATTATTATATTTTAAAATTTCTAAATCAAATTGTATTTGACAGAAAAATATTCAAAAAGGTAAATTATAACAGTAAGTATTAATCGTTTAAATTCTAATTCATGTATCATAAGTTTTCTACTTTTTAAGCAAACTTCTTTTACCATATTTTTTAATATAAATTGTATTATCTGATAGGATAGCTCTTTTTATAAATTTCTTCAGAATTTTGACTTTTTATTTGCAAACCTTAAATAAGTACACATTTCATTGTCTTTTTGTAAAAATTCTACGTAGTTTTCCTTTTAATAAACTGTATGAACCTCAAAAGTAGGGATATAAATGGACTCACAACGTGCTTATGCTTTTATGCCATCCCCAGACGGGGAATACATCCCAGTAAAATTTAAGTCTCCAAAAGATCTTAAAGAAACCGAAGTAATTATTTTTCTTGATGAAGAAGATCGTCAGATATTTATTTGGACTGGTTCAAAATCAAATGTCCGTAAGCGATTTATTTCTAGTCAAATTGCACGTCAAATGCGATTAGAAAAAGGTTTAACACATAGAATATCTACAGAAGATCAGGGGAATGAAACCTCAAAATTTCTAGAATTTATTAATATAGTATCTGAGAAAGGTCTATTATCTGCGAATACACTATTAGAAGTTACTCCTACTTCCTCATTTGACGTAATTGATGAAAAAGATATGAAAAGCAAAAAGACTATTCCAGAGTCTATAATCCCTAAATTAGCCCCAGAGACCCCCCAAATGTCAACCACGAAAATTCCATTTGATACTATTAATAAATCAAAAACTATAGAAGCGGAGAAAGAATCTATTAGTTTGGAGAGAGAGGAGATTGAAGAATTTGAGGATGTTCAATATTTCTCTTCTGATAATGTTGAAGAAGTTTTGGATTCAAAAGCAAAACTACTTTCACCTCCAAGCGAAAAAGATCTTATTTTTACTAATTTAATTCTGTCCTCAGCTTCTTTAGGAGGAAAACTTTCATTCTATTGTGCACCAAAGGATTCTAAAATTCTAGATTGCAAGTCTCAAGCACCAATTTTAGCGATATATATTCAAAAAAACTCATCCACCATTGAACTTGATGATCTTTTTATACCAATTCCTAAAGGGAATTCTATTTATTTTTCAAGTCCTGCTTCCACATTTATTGGAATTAACCTAACAAGCTAGTTAGAATTCTATTAGAAGTATATAAACTACCTGTTTATGTAATTAGGATAGATCTTATCATTTTAAAATCTCGATTTCAAGAAATTTTCAACTAAAAGAAATATTAAGAGTGATCCTTTTATGATTTTATAATCAATTAAGAATAATTTTATTCTAGGATTTTGATTTAGGTGGATAAATGATGAATAAAAGAAAAATTAATTCAAGAATTACAGGATTTTTTAAAAAAAATGTAGAAGAAAGGCAAAAATTAATGAAGGAACTATGTAATCTGAGTTCAGACGAATTACAATGTCTTAAAGATTCTACATCTATCCTAGACAAAGCAGGACATGGTCATTATATTGAAAATACAATTGGAGTGATGCAAATCCCTTTAGGAATTGCAACAAACTTTACAATTAACAAAAAGGATTATTTAATTCCTATGGCGGTTGAAGAAGCTTCTGTAGTGGCAGCTGCCTCAAATAGTGCAAAAGTGGCAAGAGAAAGCGGTGGGTTTTTTACAAGTAATACCGCACCTATAATGATTGGTCAAATTCAACTAACAGATATTCCTGATCCTTTTAATGCACGAAATAAGCTTCTAGAAAAGGAAAAAGAGATAATTGAGATAGCTAATCTACAAGATCCTATTCTCTTGAAATTTGGAGGAGGTTGTAAAGGAATTATGGTTAAAGTTCTTCCAGATACCCCACAGGGAGCTATGGTTATTCTAGAGCTGTTAGTTGATGTACGTGATGCAATGGGAGCTAATGCAGTTAATACAATGAATGAATCAGTTTCTATCTTAGCTCAGGAAATTACAGGAGGAAAAGCTCTCCTAAGAATAATATCAAATCTTGCTGATAAACGAATAGTGCGTGCAAGAGCAATTTTTAAAAAGGATGATCTAGCGACAAAGGAATTTCGTGGAGAGGAAGTTGTTGATGGTATATTAAAAGCTTATGCGTTTGCAGAAGCTGATCCTTATCGCTGTGCAACACACAATAAAGGTATAATGAATGGTATCGATGCGGTTGCACTTGCTACAGCTCAAGATTGGAGAGCGATTGAAGCAGGTGCACATACTTATGCAGCTACAAAAATACCTGAAAAATATTCTTCATTAACAACATGGGAAAAAAATAATACGGGAGATCTTGTTGGTACAATTGAGCTACCTTTAGCTGTAGGTTTAGTAGGAGGAGTTGCTCGTATTCATCCTATAGCTCAAATTTCCTTCAAAATCCTTAACCTTAGCATTCCTGGTGGTGCTCTGGAATTGGCTGAAATAATGGCTGCTGTTGGATTAGCACAGAATTTTGGGGCTTTAAGAGCATTAGCTACGGTTGGAATACAAACAGGCCATATGAAACTTCATGCAAGGAACTTAGCTGCCTCTTTAGGGGCTAAAGGAGAAATGATTGAAAAAATTCTTAGTTTAGTGGAAGAAAGAAATCTAAAAGTTACCTTTGATAATATAAAAGAAATCTATGAGGAATTAAAGTAATTTAAATTTCCTTTTCATTATTCTAATTCAAGAGGATATGTTGAATAAAGAGACTTGTCATTGGTTTCCCTTAATATCCAAGAATCATGTTTCATTAGATTAATCTTGCATCCAATGTCAAGTTTCTTTAATAGATTAAATAAATTAACTAATATTCTACCAGTAGCTCCCCAAATAATTTCTTCTTGGAAATTAAAGAATGGAACATGAAATTTAATTCTGTTTTTATAGGTAACTTCCTTAAAAGAGAAATACTTAGGTTGGTTCAAAACATTTAGAGGTGCTTCTATAACATAATTTGTTTCTGCTAAATCAAAGCATTTTCGATCCAGTTCTTCGTTTGCTTGGATGAATCCTATCACTGGAGTTACAACATATTTACTAATAGTGAAAATATCATCAATTATCCCAAGAATGTCGATTGTTTTTACTCCGATTTCTTCAAATGCTTCTCTTAAAGCCGTATCAACAAGATCTTTATCTTTATCGGGTTCATATCGTCCTCCTGGAAAAGAAATTTCGTTTTTATGATTAGTTACGATTTCTGTACGACGAATGAATATAAGTTTCCATTCTTTATTTCTTAGAAAAAAAGGTACTAAAACCGAGGCTCGTTGAAACCCTTTAGGTAAATTAATAATAGTTCTGGTATAGCTTGAAAGTAAAAAATGTAATTTTTGAAGACATAATGGTCGTTGAATCACTTAATAACCTCATTACAATTATTAAAGGAATTTACGGTTTTATGTTTGTTTAGCTAGGTATTTAATAAATTTCCAGTGTTATTTTTTATGAGGATTCCCTAAGTGCCATTCATAAATATCTCCTTTGCTGAAGCTAAGAATTCCTTAGAAGATTCAAATATAATACTTGAACTTCTGAAAAGTAAAAAAATTAATCCTAAGGAAGGAGATTTGTTAGAAAGGCTTGGTGAGTATTCTCGTAATCAATCAGAAGAAATTATAAACGATATAAAAGAAATGTGTTATTTATATTTCGGTGAAGATGGAAAAGACGCATTTGAAAAACTTTCAAGATTTATTGAAAGTGAAAATAAACGTGTCTCTTGGGTTATTTTTTCAAGACACTACCAATCAGTAAAATATGATTATAGTGATCCACTGGCTAGCTACACACCAAGAATCACTGAAGTTCTCACAATTAAATCAAAATATCGGCTAATTGAATAATTCGTTGGTCAATTAAATGCTAAAAAATTCTAGATGTGACGAATTAGCAAAAAATGGATTAGCTGCAGCTAAAAATAACTTAGAATTAGCCGCAAGTATTTTGGAAGAAACAGCTAGCTGTTTTGATAGCTCTGGAAACAGAAAAAAAGCTGGACAATATTTAACTTTGGCTGGCGATTTCCATATGGATCTTAATGATCTAGAAAAAGCAGCTAGCTGTTATGGAAAGGCAATATTAAGATATTTAATGATTGAAGATTTCGATACAGCTCAATTATTACTCAAAAAAGGCAAAGAATATGGATTTACTTCTTCCTTTCATCAATTCAGTATTGCTCAAGATGCAATAGAGAGAAAATTTGCTACAACACAAGATAATCAACTAAAAAAAACTGATGAAAAAGAGGTGCAAGAAGAGGTATTTGACATTGATATCGTCCCACTTGAATCTGAACACACAATTGTATCTATAAAATTTGATGAAATTCATGAAAATGATGAAGTCATTCAAGATACAAAAGACTATATAATTCCTCAATTACAGGAAAGCAAAACTAAGTTAGATACTTTTAATGTTATGACTGCTGTTTCTAAAGCGACAAGACAGAAGAAAAAGACAAATTTTCAAGCCAATGCAGTTTTTAGAGATAAAAAAGGGGAAACACGATTAACGGAACCTTTTACGACTTTAAATCGTGGTAAAAGAACAAATAAGGAATTAAAAATTGTTGATCTTATCAATGAAGATAATATAGAGCTAGAAAAAGAGAATGAACAATTTTTAATGGATTTTTCAGAACCAGATATATTAGATCTAAATTATACAGCACGAACTGAATTTATCAACGAATATGAAGAAGAATTAGCTGATATTGAGCTTGTGGATACTATACCATTTCAATGGCAGGTTATTGATGTAAAATCAGACTTTAATCTAGAAACAAAAGAACCAACGCAAACTGGAATGGTTTTTACATGGAAAGCAGATAAAATCGACCCTGGTTCAAAGCTTGCAGTAGAATATGTCCTTAGAAAAAGAGTAGAAAGATCAATTCTATTAAGAAGAGAAACCCAAGTCTCGGTTATCACGACCTATCATTCTATAAAACAAGATTTACAAGCAAACCTAGATTTTGTGAATACAACGGGGAAAATCTATAATGAAATCTTAATAGAAGATGTTATTCCTCCAGAACTAATTGTGACTGATTTTAAGTCATCTCAAAATCTCAAACCATATACAATTCCCACTCATGATTCCACATTATTTAGATGGACTTTTAATACATTTAATCCTGGTGATAACTTTCAAATTTTATATAAATTCCGGGAAAAACCGATAACAAGACATTATATTGAGGAAATTATAACTAATACTGGTTTAATCAAAATAGAAAAAATTTCTCAACCTCTACATGACTCCATAACTTATGATTATATTTGGTATTATTCAATAAAGAACTCTTCTGATAATAAATTCATCTTAACTGATCGAATACCACCGGAATTTGATATAGAATTAGTAGATCCTATTTATCTAAAGCCATCATTGAAAAAGGAAAAAAATCAAAAAATTCTCAAATGGAATTTTTTAGATAAAAAAGAACATCATTCGTTTATCATTTTGCGAATCAGAGGAAGTGAATCTTTTACTCCAGTTGGACCAACAATTATTGTTCCAGGAAAAGAGGAACTCTTTTTATTAGAAAGAAATTCAATTTCAGAGAAGAAGCTTATAGATTTAAGAAAGTTGAAGAAAATAGAAGAGACAGAATAATGATTGATCCTTTAAACTTAGGTGTGAGCATTCTCGCAGTTAGATGGGATGATATTACTGGTCCGTCAATAATTTCTCTTTTTCCTCCTACTGAACTTGTTGATCCCGAGTCTATCGCCCTTCAAATATATCTTGCATCAGTTACAGTATTTGGTCAACATGGTCAATCTCAAAGAACAGAATTTTCCGTTCCTATGTTAAGCTTAGGACATGGAGTTACAGCTAGAGTAGCTTTTGATGCGTGGCCAGATCAAAACCTTCGTGGAAAGGAACGACCATTCTTTTTAGCTTTCATCCTTGAACAAGAGACTGAAAAATATCTTCATGAACATCTGGATCTCTTCATATTTAATTATCTTGATATTTTAAAAATTAAGGAAGATGAATTTAATTCTCAAGAAATTTGGAATAAACTTATTGAGACTTTTACTACTCATGAAGATAAGAAATATACTAAATTAGATGAAAACAACCTCAATATTGAGTATTCAATTCCTCGTGCAACTCAAGATGTTGATTTAGCCTATCATGCTTGGACAAAGACACACGACCGTAATCAATTATGGACCGCTTTAAAGGCAGCAAATAGACTAGAGCACGTAAATGATAACAAGGCGGGGGAGGCATTTAAGCTTGCAGGACATATATTCTTTGAGGGAAGAAATTATCACGACGCAAAAGATGCATATGAAAAAGGATCAAATGCATTTGCTAGAGCAAGAACTTTCGAAATGGCTGGAGAATGTTCTGCGTTGGCAGGAAGATGTGCTTATCTCCTTCAAGAATATCAAAAGGCTATAGAACTATTACAAGCGGGATCTTTATGGATCAATGATTCGAGTAATACCGCAGCTCTAAACTATGACATGGGTATAGTTCTTCACGAGCAAAATCGATTTGAAGAAGCATATTCCTGTTTTGAAAAGGCAATTAAGCTTATTTCTGAACTGGACGCTTTAAATGCAGCAAAATATTCAGCTACATTTGCCAGTAAATTGTTCATTCACTCTGAAACGGAAAAAAAAGAGAATATTGACTATTCCTTAAGTTTATTAAGAAGATCAGCAGCTCAAAGAGAAAAAGTAGCCAAATTTCTACTCAAAATTGATGGAAAGATAAAAAATGCTGCTAGCTCTTTAATTCTAGCAACATCATCTTATTTTGCTTTAGGGGAATATAATAAAGCTATTGAGCTTCTTGAAGAATCAACTCGTCTTTTTATAGAGATTGAAGATTATACTTCTGCTTCAAAATCATTATATGAAGGTGCAAGAGCTGTAAAAAATGATTTAGAAAGTTCTTTAAGATTGTTAAATCAAGCCACGAGTTTGGTTAATAAAATGGAGGAAGGAATTCATAAATTCAGACTATTAGGGTCAATATTTTTTGAGATTGGACAAATTGAGAGAAAAAAAAATAGAACTCTTCCTGCTTTCAATGCTTTCAAATCTGCTCTAGAGAACTTAAAAAAATCATCTGCTGCAGAAGTAGACTTAATCCCTGTTCACATCCAAATTGCTAATTATTATTTTACCTTTGAAGAATTTGAAGAAGCAGCAAGATTTTTCTTAGAAGCGAACGAATTGTTAAAATCATTACCTGAAGATCAGATACAAAATTTCCAGCAAGAAAAAGTAATTCTAAACGCGGCAATAAGTTTAAGGAGAGCAAGTAATGCTTATCATTATGCTGCATTCATTGTACTCAAAACAGGGGATGAATTAAAATCAATTGACCTTTTTACTCGTTCAATTGCATTATTACTTGAATGGAGAGAATTAGCCATTCATAAATCTCCTGAAGAAGTAATTAAAGTATTTAATGATAGAATTTCAGTACTTTCGATAAAAAAAGACTTTTTATTACTCGCTGAATCAAAATATAAAGTTGAAACATTGATAAATAGCTTAAAGATTGCCCAGGTATTAACTGACGAAAATTAAGTGGTTATTAACAGAATTATTCTATAAATATTCCTTTTGTTCTTTAATTTTGTATAATTTATCTAAGAGCTGAGATTTTCTTTCCTCTAATCTTGTAACTATCTCTGTATGTTTATTTTCAGAGATTTGCATTGATAGAAATTTATCATCAGCCTCATTAATTAATGATTCAACCTGATATATTTCTTTTTCAATATCTTCAATCGCTATCTTTTTATTATCCTGAACCGTTCCAATTACTATTTTTTTACCAACTACTAATGTTTTACTTTCATCGATTTTTGGCCTAGACCGAAGAGGTTTAGGAGGAGGAGGAGGAGAAGGAGGAGGAAGAATTTTACTAGGTTGTAATTGTTCTGCAGAACTATCATTGAGCAAGCTATCTTCTCCAACTAGGAATCCTAGTCGCTCTCCTTTTGATTCAGTTAATAGAAGTTGAGGATTAGTCTCAAATAATCTCTCCAATCGGGCCGTAAATAATTGATTAAATTTAGAGTGATCGGTAATGATTTTCTCACGAAATTCAGCTAAATCAATTTTTTCTCCATCCTGAATGTCGATTCCAAAAACTCTTACCATTTCACCTTTTGGTGTGTCTATTACTGAAACAACAGGAGTTTGTACAAATGTATAATCTCCTTTCTCTATTACGGTTACAATTCCTCCTAATATTTGTACATACGTACCTATTTCTTTTATTTCAATCACTTTAACTACTCCACCTAAAATATTAACCAATTCAAATTGTTTCGACTCGAAAACCTGTATACCAGGTAAACGAACTGAAGTATAATCCTTGGTCTCAGTTATAGCATATTTAGAAGGGGTAGGATCAAAAAAGGAGTTAAATATACCTTGGGGCCCTTTCCAATTTTTAAGAGTATTAAACGCGCTTTCTGCTTTAGCTGAAAGTTCATTCTTCGTGTTGATTCCTACTTGCAAAAGTTCAGATTCAGATATAGTTGATAAATTTTTTATAGTGAGCTGATTTTTAATTTTAGCCCACTCTTCGGGATTTAACCAAATAGTTGTAGTACCATCAATTTCCTTTGCTTCGTGCTTATTTGAATCATCTGTTGTCTCCATTTCAGACTTTCCGACTAAAACAAGAGCTGTTCCCTTATCAGTAACTGTCGGAATGGCTATTGCTCCTTTATTTGCCTTAAGTATTGTCTTTCCTTTATCAAGTAAAGTAACTTTATCATCTGATATGGTATAAATCGTTTCAGGCTTTTGAAAAGATGTTTGCTGAATTGTTTTAACAAAATTGTGGACTCGCGATCCTAAATCGCTATTGGGATCGAAACTGCCCCCTGATAAGGAACCTAAGAAATTTTTTACTCCGTTTTGTTCTTTAGGAGCAAAGATAAAGACAAAACCAAGGATTAAACTAATCACAGCTATATAAGAAAAGAAACTCTGATTTTCTGGTTGAATCCACCCTAGTACATTTAGAATAATGATAATAATCCCACTTATAAGAAAAGCATCTCTTACTCTCTCTCCTGGAGACTGGAATGCTTGGTATTGTTCAAGAATTGTTTCAGCAGAAATTTTAACCTTTTTTCGAGAAATTGGTAAAAAACTACTGAAAACATATAAAATATAAGCGATGAACAAAACTATGTCAAAATTAAATGGGATATTAGTTGGAGGTATAAAAATGTTTAATCCTTTGAAGATAAAAATAATTATAAGAGCTTTCCAAAATGACCTTAAGATCTGACTTAAGTAATAGAAATATCCCAAATTTAACGATTCAAGTGAAAAAGATTTTAAAATAACAACAAAAGGTATAATAAAACAGATAATAAACCGTTCAATTTCTGCATATGTAAGAATAAATAGATTATCAAATTCAGAGAATATTGGTGTTTGGGGAGAGGTTAATTGAATAAATATAAAAAAAATTACGAGTTTAATTGCTCGATTCATCATACTAGCCGAAGATTTTTCAGGTTTCCAAAGCATCATATAAATTTGTGTAAAGAAAAAAATCGTTAACACTACAAAAAATAAAGTTGAGCGTATATAAGAATTAAAAGCAAAGAGCCACCATAGAATTAAAAATAGAGTATAAATTAAATCAAGGAAAGTACGCGGTTTCATGAATTTTTCAGTTTGATCTAAAGCTATACTCTCAAGAGAACGAAAATTAGGAAATAAACCTTGATTTGTCACTTTAAGTGCTTCCTTTTAAAATAGTATTATTAGATCACTTCTTGAATTATTATGACCTCTTTTGAGGAATTATCTGAGATTTCAAGGTGAAATTTAACAATATTAGGTGTGATTTTTGTAAATTCCTATCCATTTAATAATAGATAGTACTTGTAATTTTCTTACATTTTTTTGTAAAGATGTTTTTATGGTTATCTATTACGGTAGGGAAATATTATATTTTCCTCTCTCCACAAAAAGGACAACCCGTTGGTAAGAGGTCATTAATATTTATTAGGGTTCCACATTCAGAACAGAACATTTTGAAATCATCAGAAGGCTGATTTGATTCTTTGTCAATCCTTAATAAATTTATTCCTTTGGTAAATAAATTTTCGCTTTCCAATTCAGATATTTCAGAGGATGATAATTCTAATTCCTCAATCATCGATGCTTCTTGCTTCATATCATTTTTTTCTAGAATGTTAATTCCTAGCATTTGATCTAAACCAACATGCTTTATTCCAGATTTCTTACTTTTTTGGCTTTTCTTATCTACTTTTATTTGGTGAGGAGTACTCTCTCTGATTTTCGATTCTTCAATAATTAAATTTTCCTCTTGACTAATTATTGAATCATTAGATACTTCCGTTTCAATTTCAAAAGATGATTCAACATAGTCTAAATCAGAAAATTCTAATTCTTTTTGTTCTTCAATTATTGCTTGTTGTATTTCCATTGGGTATTTTATCATGCGATCAAATATTCTAGAGGGACCAAAAATCTCTTTTATGTACTGATTTACATCGATCAGACTTTTTACATCAGCTACAGTCTTAAATGAGTCTATCTCGAAACTCAATCTGGCAATATCATGATTCATCAAAATACGTTTAATAGTTGAAAAGTCAAAATCAAAGACTTGCTTTGGAATGACACGATTTCCTTTTATATTAAGCATCTGAACTCTTGTACCTAGATCAACGGAAAAACCTAAATCAATTAGTATCTTCGCTGCGTCTACTTGTGGTAATTTAGATTTATAGTCTGTTAATGATTTGTTAATGGCTTTGGGTTTTACTAAATAAGAGATATCAATTTCTCCATTAGTTATTTCAGAATGAATACGATCAGAAACCTTATTTGCTTCTTGATATAGTTGAGAAAGACTCAGAGGAGAATCAGGATTATAATTCTCTAAATATGCCCTAATAATTTCTTCTTGAAAGTATTTTTGTAATTCTGAAAAGTCAGCTCGTTTTGACTCTAGTCCAGTAAGCTCCTTTTCTTCCCAACTCTTATTATCTTTATCGTAATTATAAACAATATACTTCTTTTTTCCCATGACAAATTGAAAATCATAGGGACCATCCTGCTCAAATCCTATAAGCGAATTACTTGTTCTTTTGATTGTTTTACCGTCATTTATCCAATAATTATCATTTTGTGAGACGCATTTAACTTTACTATTAAGAATACTATCAATTAGGTTAATTTCCATGTTTAAAATTTCCTTTTTACCTCCTGATGGATATGAAACTGAAACAGGAAAATCATGGGGAAAATCTTTTGGTATCCAGAGCCATATACCATCTGTGTCTAATTCAGTCACCAAACCTATTTTTTCTAATTCTTCTGCTGCCCAATGAATTAAATCTGCAGATAACTTCGTAGTTATTCCTGCACATGGGGTACTGGCGTTTCTAACTCCAGCCTTCATTCCTAAAAGACCATAAATACTATTAAGAGGTACTTTCATTCCTAATTGTGTACTATCATGGAATTTCTGTTGACGAATTAATTCAGCGGGAACTTCTTGATTTAAAGTATTTCTGTGAGTTATTATAGAGTAAAGTCTTTTAGCTTCAACCTTATGACGAACTCTTTTTTCAAAAAACTCATCCATTATTCGAGCAACAAAATTGTACGATTTTTGACATACTCGAGAATAAACAGAGAGAAGTACTGTTATATTTTTCTTCCGAACATCAACACTCATGAAAATTTTCTGTGGTAAGGTAATACTAGCTGGTAAATCGTCAAAAATATCAAAATGATTTTGATCCAAAGTTGTAATAATTTGTGCTCCCTCGATCGAATCCCGAATCCATTTTTGGAGTACTGAATAAGGATCTTTCGTCATTATGGATCCAAGATAAGTTTTATTTAGGGGAACTTTTCTAATTTTATTTCTTTTTATTTTATAAGCTTCAGTAGTGACCCCATCATTCGTGAAAATTTCCTGTGACCGTGTTATTCCATTTAATAATGGTTCATATTTTTTACATTTAACTTCATCTTGATTCCTACATTTGGAGGGATCACATGGCCCCGAACTCACTTGTTTGTGACGACATGGACGAAGAGCAGTTAGTTTAACGACCCAATCCTTTTCAATAAAGCAGCTTTTGTCCGATTCATAATGTTCACACCTACCACAACGACTAAGTGGAATAATAGCTGATGGTTGAAGCTTGTATTGCCGGATTTGTGAGGGATACATTGATGTAACGTCTACATGAATCCCCTTTAGTTGAGTTTCATCTTTTAACTCACTGATTTTATTGAGTTTGTCAATAACATCATTAATTGTCTCATTTTCTCCGAAAATCTGGAATTTTGATAAATCTTCAAGAATATTACTAACAAGAGATAAAGACCCCTTGAGAGCATCACTAGATATACCATTTCGTAAAAATTCTCTTTCTACTTCATGTAAAATATAGGGTGAATTAGTAGAAAGATCTATTCCATCTAATTCTATTCGTGTTCCAAGATCTTGAAGAACCCTCTTGTCGAATTCCTCTTTGATAATTTTTTTTAGATAATTTTCACTTTCATTTCTAATTATTTGTGGTAATAACTCTTTTAAATCATCTAATGCCTTTTTATTTGGATTGTATTTATAAAAAAGATCACTTCGCCAGATACCAGGTCTTTTAGCTTCTACTAGCCCTCCAGTATATGCTAATGATTTTACATTTATATTTGAGGAGAAATTATCAATGGATTCCTTTTCAATACGTCTTTTGGACACTATATTATTAATAAAGCCCTCTGCATCAATTAATAGGTCATCTAGAGACCCTGCTCTACGTGTAAGTATCTCACTTGAGGGTACGGGAAACATTTGACCTATTGAAATGAAAAAATCGAGTACAATTTCTCGTACATACTTCCAAGTAATTAAACCATCACAACTAGCATATGCTGCTGCATTTACTGGATCGTCTTTAATAGCAAATAATGCTTCTCTTCCTATTGGAATAATTTTGAGTTTTTTTTCTACACTTGGTTTTAAACCTAGATCTTTTTTGGGAAGATAACTATATTTTTCATTGAAAAGATAAGCATCGAGGTGGATCACTCCTCCTCCTTTGACATGATCAATACTCCCAGGAGAATATCGTTGTTCAGTTGTTTCCAGATGCTTAGACTTACTTCCTTTGTATTTTATAATAAACCCTGTCTCTTTTTCCCATGAAAATCCATGTCTTTGCGATCTGTATGCAAGGAATGGGATATCAAATTGACTACCAAAAAAATCAGCGATTACATCTGGTTTATAATCTATTAAAAATTTATAAAAAATTTGTAGAAGTTCTTTCTCATTCCTTGAGATATAAACTTTAACAGTGTGTCTTTCTATAATATCTTTAGGTGATTTTAGAGAATCTAAATAAATCCAGTCAATCCATGGTTTGGAATGTTCATCATCATTCTTCCTTATAAGAATCTCCATATCCTGCATATCTTTGGCTTCAACCTCCTCAGAATTAATTATTAATAAATTTTTATAACCTGTAAACAGTGATATCATGGTTATCGAATCTTTTTCGGGATTTGGATCTCTAGTTTGCTCAAAAACTGTTTCAATATCGAAAGCAAGAATTTTTAAATCGGGTGGTGCTTTGTTTGGAATCAATTCTAAATTCTGAATTTCACAATTTCGTATTTGAGCTTTGTACCAATATCCTACATGTAGTTGATGATCAATTGCCGTTCGGTGATGAAAAAGAACATCAGCTTCTCTCCACTCTACAACTCCTAGGATTTCTTCGCAATTTTTTCTTAATTCAGGTACGGATCCAGGATGATTTACGGTTATTTTTAAAAAAAATTTCTTACGTAAAAAAGTTAAATCTGCAGCATCATAACTAAGCTGATTCTCAATTTTTGTGACACGATATCCTCCAATGTTTTGAACTTGAGTTATAATGTTCCCTATTTCGTATTTACTTAAATCATCACGAAGTAGTAGATAAAAATACGGATCGTGACGTAAAAAGGCTTTATGTTTTTCATGGTTTTCATCTAGGAAATACACTTGAACACCATTGACTCTTTTTGAGCGACGTCGATACTCATTCTCATAATCAGGAGATTCAAGAGTATTATCATCTAAATGATTCGTTTCATCATCCTTACTATCAGTTTCATAATCTAAAATGAAAATTAAGAATTCTCCTCTTTCTTTATTAGTATAGGAAGCGAACCAAGAACGATATCCGAGATTTGAAGTTATTTTAATATCTAAAGTTGACATTATATCGACCATAAAGATTTCAATAAGTTTTAATCTTTTTATTACGTTTGGAATACCTTTCTTTAAATTTAATAACTATTTTTTCTCTTTTCAATTATTTAAAACCGTTTATGAAAAATTATTGTAATTTTCAACTTTACTGTAAGTAGAAAATAAATATAGAGAATAATCATTGACAGAAGGGTTTTGAGATCAGGTGAAAGACAGATAAACCACCATCTAATTATATTATAAAAATATATCTCTGATTTTTAATACCCTAGAAGTACTTTATAAGTAGTACATGTTTATTAACTAATGAATTACGTGATACCGGCTTTTATAAATAAAATCCTTTTCCTTTATAAAGACTTATAGAAATTCTTTTAGATCAAGGGATTAATTACATTAACATTCTAAAGTTTGAATAATTCAAACTTCCTAAGACAAAATGTCGGATTAAATTAACTTTTAATAAGAAAGAAGATAAAATATTAATAATTATCTTTAAACAATCATTAGATCTAATATGTACGAATAAACCTTTGAGGCAAAAGATTATTCACAAAATGAATATAGCTCTAAAAATATAATCAAGAGGATTGACGATTATGGCATTTCAAAGATTAGGTGAGTTTAAAACCGAATTTGTGGCAACCTTGATCGCTATCATATTTATTATTGCAGGTTTAATGATACCAGAAATTTTACCTGATACATTTCCATTCGCAGTTCCAGGTTTTCAAGACACAACTTGGTTTAAGACTATAATCTCAGTATTATTAATTGGGATGGGAGTTGTAGCCTTCGTTTGGCTTGTTGTTATTCACAGGTTTATTTTAAGAAAATCAAAGAAAGATTATATGTATTAATTTTAGGAATTGAGAATTCGATGAGTAAGAAAGTTAAAGTAACAGAACCACTTAGAGTCTCCTCAACGGTTTGGAAAACCTTACTAGAAATTGAAGCGTTAAGAACTCGGGAACGAAAAATAATTCGCAATCTCTGGCGCGATTTAAAAGAAGATAAAACTCAGACAATCCACCAACTTGTATTTGAACAAGCGATGTCCTCAAGTTCAGCATTTCCATCAGTCTCCAAGAAAGAATTAGAAGATTGGATTATTGAAAATATTTCAACCGTAATTATCACACTAATCGAACAAGGAGATATCATAGTCTTAGAACAAGAACCAAATAGGACAGTGAAATGGTTGAAGAACCAATTAACGAAGATAACTGAACGTAAAGAAGAGAAAAAAGCCGAATAATTTGATAATTTTATCTTTTTGCTTTTTCTAAACGATTCTGTACCATTTTATTAAAATCAATAAGTAAATCTGAGACAATATTATTTTCAATATTTAAAATTTCATTCAATTTAAAACTAAGTTTCCAAACTGGGGAAGTTTCATTGATTTTAATTATAGGTTCAATTGGATATAGGAAGATGTCATTGAACAGTTTATTAATTCTTGGATCTTGATTTAATACGCTAAGTACTTTGATGGGAATTTTAAGAAGACCATACTCATACACCTTAATATCTAATCCCCCTTCTCCAAGATTAACTCGTCCAAGCAATTCTAATTGTATAAAGGTAAAAATTGAATTAAGATATAGAAATAATATCTGATAATTCGTTTTAAAGTCTTTTTGTAACCTGATACCATAAAATCGAGCATCAAAATAAAGGTTTAAAGGATTATTAAAGAATATAAACCTATTATTGATGGTCATCAAACACAAAAAATCAAAAGTATTATTATTAAAAGAAGGTAGCTCAAACCAAGAACTACGAGTCTTACATGTTGATCTCTCGTAATAAGGTTTTCCATTAATAGGTTTCCATGATTCACCCCATTTTATGTATTCTAAGATACCAGGTTTAAGTAAAGATCCATTATTTACTAGAAGAACAACGAATTGGGTATCTTTTTCTAATATGTTAATGAAATGGAGGTTTTTTGGGGATTTAATTAGGTAATTAGGAATCCATTTAATACCCTCTGGATCGGTAAATGAAATCTCCCAGTTATAATTGTTAGATTTCTTTATTGGATGCATCCAATATTCCTTTTCAATTACAAAATTTGGTGAATTTGATCCTAATTGTTCGACAAATAATTCTATGGTTTGATCATCTTTGACGGTTAAAATCAGATCTCCAGTATTTGGATTCCATTTAGATCGAAAGTATTTATTAGAAAAACCTGGTTTACCTAAATAAAAGAAGTCATTAGCTCCAGTAGTAAAACCTCTTTTTAACACAGAAATTTCTGAAAGTTCCACATTCCCTAAATCGAGAATTTTATGGAATAAATAATAATTATAGGGGGCTCTAAAATACTTTCCCCATTTATTATCATTCATTAGTATTCTAGATTTTATAACATTTGATTCAATAGTCTTATCTCTTTTATTTAGGTTTTCTAATAAAGATTTATCTGTGAATAAAGTTTTTAATCCAGCTTCACCAATTATAGAAGTAAATTGAATATCATATATTATACTAGGAATTGTTGGATTACACCTTTTCAGTGAAACAATTACTGTATTTACATCAACTGAGGGAATTAATCTCTCATACTCACTTATTACCAAAGATTTAATCTGATAAAATCTTAGAAGAAAATTCTGTATCATTCGTCCATAATCAACATCTAACCATGAATTAGGGATAATAACACCCATTGTATCATCTGTTTTTAGAAAAATCGTTGCATGAATTATAAAATATATATAAAAACTGATTCTCTTTGATAATAGATTAAAACTGGCAGAATAATCCAATGTCCGAAGATCTTGTTTAATTATGTTTATTACAGCAGATTTATAGTCTTTTGGGATTTTTTCATGTCTTGTGTAAGGAGGATTCATCAGTATAGTAGTTTTATGAAATTTTAAATAAGATAAAACGTTTTTTGGAGTGCATTTAAAGAAGTCTGTTCTAATAATTTGTACATCCACATTTTTTGAATTTTTTAAGCTCAATCGGAAATTTAATGCACTCTCTGCAATATCTGCTAGGAACTCATCATTCTCGATTCCCAGTAATACAACCTTGTTTGATTGAGAAATAATCTGTTCTAATGCAGTTAATAAGAGTATACCCGAGCCACAACAAGGATCTATAATTTGAGACGAATTTTTTATAATATTTTCTTGACATAAGAATCTAGAAACATTTAATGGTGTAAAAACTTGTCCAGTAGTCTGTTTACGATAATCAGGTATAAAATTGTCCACTAAATATGGCAAAACTAAACTATCTATTTCTTCTTTTCCTATTCGTTTTAAATATTTATTAATTTCCAAAAGTATTTTAATATCAGATAATAGATAACTTATAACTTTATATAAGGCGAACTCAGGTGCTAAAATGGTAAAATATGTACTTTCATTGTAAATACTTGACCATGTATTTGTTAAATAAGTTGAAAAGCTAGAAAAATCCTTTATCGAAATCATATATGTCAAATCTGAAGAGATTTTATGAAACTCAGATGAAGACATTGACTTCATTCGTAGAATAGTTAGTTTATCAAATAAATATACAGTTATCAATCTTGATAAATTATAAAGAGAGAAATCTTCTTTGTTGTAACAAACATTCCATTTTAATTGGTTAAGAACAGATTGAATGGTCTTTTGCCCATTAACAGACGTTAAAGTTTTCTTAAGAATAATCTGAATCCTAGAAATAATTACTGACTCAAATTCTAAATACTTACTTACCAGAGAGTTCATTTTTATTCAGATAAGGTGATTTTGTTTTATAGATTTACTAGAAACACTTGAATAAATATAATGATTAAAATTTCCTTGTAAATTTATCAATTAATTATTAAAAAAATTATCTAAAGGAATTATTTTAGGAACGACTTGATTATAATACTTACAAAAATCCTTCATCGGGCAAATCAGGCACTTTGGATTTTTTGAAATGCAGATGAGAGCTCCCAAATCCATTATGCCTTGATTTATTTCCCAAACATTTTTTTCATCAAGCATATCTTCCGAGAGTCTCCATATTATCTTATTAAAGTTGGAATTCTTTTCTAAATCCCATACACCAAAAACACGACTTAAAACTCGTTCTACATTAACATCAACTATAGCTGCTGTTCGTTCATTTACCCCAAAGGCAAAACTCAAAATTGCACCTGCAGTATATCGACCTATACCTTTAAGGGAAAGAAGACCCTCTAAAGTTTTCGGAAATTCACCATTAAAGTCATCCATTATCTGTTTAGCAATTCGATGTAAATATTCCCCTCTTTTTTTGTATCCTAGCTGGTCAGTTAATATTTTAACTTGTGATAAGGGAGCTTGTGATAAGGTTTGTAAAGTAGGAAATTTTTTTATAAATTTTTTATAAATTGGAATCACTATTCCAACATTAGTCTGTTGTAACATTATTTCACTAACTAAAATGTGATAAGGATCTCTAGTATGTCTCCAAGGTAAATCACGACCTTCCTTACTAAACCATGAGATGAGAGATGTTCTAAAACGATCCATTAAAATATTATTATCTTCAGATGAGGAATTCATTGAGTCTTTCTCAACGGTTTTAATTTTTAATTTATCATTCATTTATATTACCATTTAAGAAATCAAGCTACTAGGTACTTGAGTTAGTTTATTAGTCCTTTATAATGACATCCAAAATTCAAAAGGATGTAATGTGATGATTTTATTTCAATTAAAAGCGAGCTTTTTCATAATGATATATAGATTCCATGGGTCAAAAAGAGATCTTATTAAAACTCATTTTCATTCACCCTCAAATGAACACTTAAATAGGTTTACTCCCAACAATAAAGAAAATCACTAGGAATTGAGTGGAAGATGAGTGAGAAGAAAGAAAGTACTACAAAAAAATTAGGACGATATATTGGTAAGAAAGCTGTCGATGCTAGTCGTCTTATTGACCATGAAATGAGAAAAGCAGGAAGAATAGCAAGAGAAGAGTTGAAAGATCTTGATATTGGAAATATTATAGTTGAGCCAATAAAAAGACCTAAAAATGAATCTAGAATCCAATTTACGAATCGGACACGACCTACAAAGACTTATACTCAAGCAAATAAAACTTTACAATTCTTTAGCAGGAATCCAGAAAAAGAAGTGATGAATCCAGGAATTGATGGATTGGTGAGCTTTTCCTTATTAATCGCCCCTTTTGCTGCATTTGTCGGAATTCTAATTCTTGTACTTGAATTCCCAAAAACAATTGCAATCTTACTCCTATTTCTATATACTCTTCTTATTGCCATACCTGGAGCTTATTTAGGTGTAGATGCAATTTTAGCTGGGGCTCGTTCAGTTATAGTAGGTAGTACAACTACTATTATGATGATACTACGTGGATTTGGAGAATTCATCTTTTTAATGGCTAAAGGATTTGTAGAATTATGCGTTCTTCTGTTGACGAATATATTTGGCTTTGCACGAGGTGCATTTGAGACAATTACAGATTATATCGCATTTATCTTAGTTTATGGAATATTTACTGTCGGGTTATGGATTTTACTCCTAAATATAGGACTCGAGACAAGCGATTTTATCATTATCAGTTTTATAGTCCTACTACCTGCTCTCCTACCAGCGAGTATTGCTCATAGGTATTGGGTCTTATGGAGAATGAATAGAAGGAGTAATTAACTATTCTTACTATTCTTATACCAGAAATAAACAGGATTTATAACTCATGAAATTTGATACTATTGATACACAAGATACCACAATAATCCGCTTACTAAGTAAAGATGGCAAGACTACATATCAAGAAATTGCAAGTCTTCTGAATTTCTCGCCACAAACAATATCCGATCGTGTTGATAAATTAGTCAAAAAAGGAATTATAAAACGTTTTACTATAGAAGTAGATCCTGAAACAATTGGGTATGAAATAGAATTCATCTGTGAGCTAGATATTGATGCTAGTGTCATGGAAGAAGTACTTGAAGTGCTACAAAAGATACCCGAAATCCACATGATAAGAATCACTACAGGGATTCATGACATCTTATGCATTGGCAATGCTTCTTCGATACAGAATCTTCATGATGTGGTAGAAAAGAAAATTTCAACCATAAAGGGAGTGAGAAAAACTTATACCTCAATAACACTCCGAAAAGTAAAAACTAGTCAAGTGATGAATCTGGTTTAAGGATAAAAAGTAACTAATATTACTTGTTGACTATGAATATATAGATGAATTTACACTTCTGATTCAACATGAACTATTACGTTTTCTTCATATCCTATCACACTTTCTAGAGTGGTGGATCTTATTATCTCCACTTTTTAAACTGAGAAAGGTCAGAGCGGGATTAATTGTTTTATTTAGGTCTAAGAATATAAAAAGGAGACTAAAGAAGGAAAAAGTATGTATGAAGGTAGAAGACTTTATCAGGAGATCCAAAAGACAGTTCCCGAAACAACTTCCATACTGGAAAACTATGTCCTGATCACCGCCAACGGAGAATTCTATAAATGTTATTTACATCCAACAGCGGTCGAAAGCTATGATTTATTCTATGGAGAGGAAGATAATTGCTACAGAAAAGTTACTGAAAAATTTCCAGACCCATTAGTAGATCATATCTATGGAATAGAAGCAAAAACAGGGAAAAACTTGTTGCTAGA
>NZ_CDLCQJ010000119.1:0-13385 GCF_975850365.1 Candidatus Hodarchaeum mangrovi
ACTTCCTCCTTCAGGACCTCTATTTCGTGAGACTTCTGCCCTAAATTTCTATATTTTTGTAATTTTAGTGTTCTTTATTGCAATTGGAATAATGATGTTAATAGCTTACTCTCGAATAGGACTTGCTTTTCAATCTATTCGTGAGGATGAAGATGCTGCCGAATCTCTTGGTATAAATGTCCGTAATTATAAGATTTTAGCTTTTACTATAAGTGCTTTTTTCGCTGGAATTGCAGGGGGATTATATGCCCAATGGTTTGGTTATGTATCCCCTACCTATCTAGAAAGCGCTGCGTCTTTTAATGTAATAATTATGGTTGTTATAGGAGGTGTGGGAACGATTTCAGGGGGAGTTGTTGGAGCTTTTCTATTAACGTTGCTTGTGAATATTTTTCTAAAGAATATTTTTAGTGGGGTTCACGGCCTAGATATGCTTTCGTTTGGTTTGTTATTGATCATTACCCTACGCTATATGCCATTCGGGCTTACTCGTGCAAAAAAGGATCAAAAAAGAGCTGTTGTTCTAGGGATTTTATTAGCATTAATATGGACGATCCTACCAAGTGGTAAAGGTTGGGGAATGGATCTTTTTTCATCTGTCTTACCAACTAGTGGATCATCAACAGATCTCATAAGTAAGCTAATATCAATAGCAGTTTCAGCTATTCTGACCATAGTAGGCAAAATTGACTATTTGGGTCAAATGGTTACATCTCTTACACCAGATAATATCTTTGTATTTATTTTACTCCTAATAATGTTTATTATTTCTATTCCAGCCTTCCTTGTCTTCCTAATTGGTGAAATTATTGGACTATTTTTCCTTCAGGGGATTTTAGGAATGAATTTAGGGTCTGCGTTAATAAAAGCCAAGTTTCTAATTTATACTTGTATAGGAATTCCATTTGCTTTCTATCTTCCAAAGATCTTCAAAGCACTTAGATTAAGATATTGGGGTGTTTGGCCTTCTGCTGGCCGATATGAACCCGATTAAATATCTGGAGAATAATAAAATGTCACTTAATACTTCCAAAGCTACTGAAAGTAGTTCAGAAGATCATGCACTTATCGTGATTAAAAACCTAAGTAAATATTTTGAAGGACTAAAAGCTGTTGATCAAGTTAATTTTTCTATCAATACTGGAGAACTTGTAGGGATTATTGGACCAAATGGAGCAGGGAAGACTACACTGTTCAATCTATTAACTGGATTCTTAAAACCAACTGAAGGAGAAATCGTATTTGATGGGAAAAATATTGCTGGTTGGCCACCATTTAAAATTGCAAAATTAGGAATAGCAAGAACGTTTCAACTAGTAAGACCTTTTAAATATCTAGATGCCTTACAAAATGCCATGGTTCCACATATTCCTAAAAATATGTTCAAAAAATCCTCAACTCTCCGAAATAAAGCTATTTGGTCCTTAATAACAGTTGATTTAGCTGAAAAAAAGAATTATCCAGCATTTATTTTACCCCATGGGGACTTGAAAAGACTTGATTTAGCAAGATCTTTTGCTGTACAACCTCGTCTTCTCTTATTAGATGAGCCATTTTCAGGACTTAGCTTCGAAGAAGCTTTTCGTGTTCAGCGTTTGATACGTGATGCCCATGAAAAGGGAATGTCAATAGTTATTGTAGAACATAAACTTAAAATCTTGATGCAGCTAGTTGAAAGAGTCTTGGTACTTGATCAAGGAAAGTTGATTGGTGAAGGATCCCCTAAAAGTATTGTGAATAATGAAAAAGTTATTAATGCTTATTTAGGAACAGAGGCGAAAAATTATGTCTAAATCATCCAATACTCATCTCCTTGAGCTTCAGGAAGCAAGCGTACATTATGGTCGAGCTATTGTACTAGCTTCAATCTCTATCAAAGTAGATAAAGGTGAATTAGTTGCTATTATAGGTCCCAATGGAACAGGAAAATCAACACTTCTTCGAGCAATCTCAGGTCTTGTAGAACTCGAAAGAGGTAAAATATTTTTTGAAGATAAGCTTATTGCTGAGTCAACCAAGAGTCAATTTCGAAGATTGGGTAGAAATAAGTCCCTTAAACCTCATAAAATTGTTGAATTAGGCATTATTCATTGTCCAGAAAGAAGAAGACTTTTTACTGAATCTACTGTACGGGATAACTTATATCTAGGCGCTTACGCCATTAACGACGAAGAATTCGTTGAAAATGCATTGAAGACAGTATTTAAATTATTTCCAATTTTAGAGGAACGATTAGATGAAAAAGCTGGAAATTTTTCAGGAGGCGAGCAACAGATGTGCGCGATTGCACGTTCATTGATGGGAAATCCAAAATTACTCTTACTTGATGAGCCTAGCTTAGGATTAGCTCCTATGGTCAAGCAAGCCATTGTTAACGCGATCAAAGAAATTCAAAAAACTGGTACAACTATTTTATTAGTTGAACAGGATGCAAGCATCGCTTTAGATATTTGTGATCGTGGATATTTATTAGAAGATGGAAGAATCGAGATAGAAGGGGCAAAAAATGAATTATTAAGTAATCCACATATTAAAGAAGCCTACTTGGGAATTATGTAATATTTTCCTTAAAAAATAAAATTAATCAATGAAAACAGTTATTAGCTAATATTAGCTTGTTAATTCACTATTCAAAGGATTTAAAGGGAATCATTCAAATAAATTCAGCCTTTTACTGGCAAATTGATGTTATAAGATCTTCTATATACTCTCTATATGTATAAACCATCTTTTTTGTATGCTCTTCACTCGATTGAAAGCTAGTAGTTCAGTACGATTGAGTAACCGACAAAAAGGTTGGTTCTCAAAATTAGATTTCCTTAATAGAAGGATTTCAGTGAATTGTCGGTGGCACTTCACTTGTAGTACCTAACTATATAATATTCATTTTGTCCCAAAATAACCTGGTTGAATTTTGTAATTCAAATGGAGAAAAGGTAGTAAGCTTTCGTTTTATAGGAGATACTAATTTTTGAGTCAACCATTGATTTGGATAGATGGAATAATTGGTGTAGGCAAAAGCACTACTGTCACTAAACTAGGTCAATCTCTTAATTTTCATATTTTCCCCGAGCCAGTAAATGAAGATTTACTTAAAATTTATTATCAAGATCAGTCACGCTGGGGATTTGCGTTTCAGATGAATATGTTAAATCAACGTTTTTCTCTGTATTTAGAAGCAGTTAAACAAGTATCTAACGGTCGAGGAGTAATTATGGACAGATGTTTACCAGGTGATCGTGTTTTTGCTCAAATGCTTCATCAAAGTCACAAAATTCATGATGTTGAATGGGCAATTTATGAAAACTCCTATAACTCTTTTATTAATTATTTACCACCACCTAATCTATTAATATTTCTCGAAACGACCCCTCTCAATGCTTTTCGAAGAATAAAAAAGAGAGCTCGTGAAGCTGAAAATTCAAACTTTTTACCCCTTGAATATCTCGAAAATCTATATCAGGAATATCAGAGATTTCTTAAACAAATACTTTCAGGAAATCATCCTTGGAGTTCGAAAATGGAAGTTTGGGTATTAGATTGGAATAAAGATTGGCTTCCTCTTGAGCCTATTGTTACCGAAATTCAAGAACTATTTTGTGGTGAAAATAGAGTTAAAACAGCTTTAATTCCTCAAAATAAGGATTCAATTATCTCAAATCTTTCTAATTAACACCTAAAAATGTTTAACAATAAAATCTTCATTATCAGTTAACCCTTTTCCTAATTTTTTATAATATACTTCTTGCATCTCAATTAATTGTTTGGGAATTTCATGAAAACTCTTTGGAAGTTTTAATCCTTTTAAATCAACAAACTTCTGAATTTCATTGAACTGTATCTGATACTTTTCACAGGTATCATGAGTACTGGTTAAAAATAGATTTCTCGCTACTCTCCCAAAGTACTAAGTCTTATTCCTACGATATGGTCCTTCTTGGAGAATTGCTACTATTTCAATTAAACCTAATTCCAGTAGTACATCTAGATGAAAGTATATGGTTGTTTTTTAAACTACTTTTAATTAAGCCTTTATCTAATTCTTTACTTATTTCGGCCACATTCAAGGCATATCGTCTAGTAGAGGTACCATCAGGAGAAAGCTCTTGTTTTCCTTTTTTTAATATTTTTATTATCTCCCTTCTAGCCAGATGTGAAAAATATTTTTTTTCTGGAACTGTTATAAATTGAAATAATGGAATGTTTTTTCTATAATCAAACAATTTTTACTTTTCATCGATCATTCAATACCATCCATGTAGCTTTGAGTTTAATTATAGGTTAAATGTGTGAATATTACGAGTATAGTTTGTTGAATTTGTCCGAAACGTAAATTATTTATACATTTTTACGCTTTGAATCATCCTCGAAAACAAATTAAATAACGATTTGGGATATGATCGAAACGTAAAATTAGTTAATAATTTTCCTCAAAAAAATAAATGAAGTGACTAAGATGAAATTTAAGTTATTAGGAAGTAGTGGTTTACGAGTATCTGAACTTTGTTTGGGTACAATGACCTTTGGAGAAGATTGGGGTTGGGGAAGTTCAAAAGAAGTTGCTAAAGAAGTTTTTCTTAAGTTTATAGAGAATGGCGGGAATTTTATTGATACAGCATGTAATTACACCAATGGAACAAGTGAAGAATTTCTAGGAGAATTCATTGAAGGTGATCGTGATCGTTTTGTTATTGCTACAAAATTTACTTTACATGATCACAGATGGAAAAAGGATCCTAATGCAGGTGGAAATCATCGCAAAAATTTGATTAGAACTGTAAAACAGAGTTTGAAAAGACTTCGAACAGATTATATTGATTTATTGTATTTACATATGTGGGATTATACTACTTCTGTCCATGAAGTAATGAGGACATTAGATGATTTAATTGCTGACACTAAAATTAATTATATTGGTATTTCTGATACTCCTGCTTGGATAGTAGCCAGGGCAAATACAATGGCTGAAGTTCGAGGTTGGAATACCTTTGTAGCGTTTCAATTTCCTTATAATCTATCATTTAGGGATCCCGAGAGAGAAATAATTCCAATGTGTAAGAAATTTGATCTAGCTATGACAGTCTGGGCTCCTTTAGGGGCAGGTTTATATACTGGAAAGTATACTCGCAATAATCAACCACCAGGTAGGTTAACAGAAGATAAATGGGGTGTTCCGTCTGAAGATAGGTTAGAAATTGCTCGAGAAGTTGATGCTATAGCAGATGAAATTGGGTGTTCTTCAGCAAACGTTGCATTAAATTGGATTAGGAGACAAAATGGTTTATTCATACCAATTTTTGGAGTTACTTCAGTAACCCAGATAGAAGATAACCTAAGATCACTTGAATTCGAAATAACAGAAGAACACTGTAAACGTCTAGCTGACATAGTCGATTTTAAATTTGGATTCCCTAAAGGTTTTCTCTTGGGAAATAAAGATCTTTATCATGGAGAAACGTTTAATCTTCTTAAAAACCACCGTGATTATGAGTAGAAGGAAGTAATTACATTGGATCCCATCGTGGTTATTGCTGATCCTAAATCTTATTTAGAAGCACTCAATCTAATTGGAGATCTCAGAGGCCTCAATGAAGTAGATAAAAGAGTAATAATAAAAGTTGGGATATATAATCCTGAGTCAAAAATCTGTACAACAGTTGAAACACTTAATTCCATTATTTCTGCATTCAATAAATCTGGAAAAATTCAAATAGTTGAATCTGATAGTGGCGCAGGACTTGGATTAGAGAGATTGAGAATTTGGGGGAGTTGTTTTAACGAACAGGTTCAACCTTTTAATCTGTCGGATGATACTCAAACTACAGTGGTAAATGTAGCTGGAGAAAATGTTTCCCTCTCCAATATTCTCTTTGGAAATCGTACTTTTGTCAGTACTCATGTGCCACGACGGTATGAGGAAACAGGAGATGAGGATTTAATGAATCTAGGATCCATAATAAAAAACTTATTAGGTTTGATTCCTGATAAAAAGAAGTTCCGATTTCATAACCGATTACCAAATACCCTGCTAGATCTCTATGAAGCAATCGGAGGTATTGATTTAGCTATTTTAGACTGTACTTATGTTTTTTTAGGAAGAAAAAGTGAACGGTTAATGGTTCCTTTAAATTTGTTAATATTTGGAAAAGATGCTTTTGCTGTTGAAGCTGTGGGAGCTTCTTTGGTAGGGTTTAATCCACTTGAGATGCCTGTATTACAAGAAGCTTACAATCGGGAATTAGGAGAGATTGATCTTCAAAAAATCAAAATAAAAGGAAATCTAAAAACTCCCAAGACTTTAATTGCTAAATCTTTTAATAATTTAACTAATTGATAGAGGTTTTAGCATACTTCTTTTTTCTAAGGTATATGAATCCTAAAACTATTATCAGAAAGTCAAGAGGAAATATAATTGCAGAAGAAGATGTACCGATATTATTCTTAAGTGCAGGTAATACGAAATTTGTGATCAGAAGGGGATAATCAAGATTTGATGATTCACCTGTACAAACAATAATTAAATTAAGATCAGGTATAACTAGAATATATTGACCTAAATACCCTCTAGCTGAATATCCAAAATAACCATATCTTTCAGGTTCAATCCACCATTGATAACCATAAAAAGCATCTTCCCAGTCTAATTGATGGTATTGATAAATTGATTCTTGCACCCACTGAGATGAAATAATTTGACTACCGTTCCATGTTCCGTTATTTAGATAAAGAAACCCAAATCTTGCCATATCTTGGGGAGTGAGAAATAACCCTGATCCTCCAATTGGGATATTATTAGGACAGGTGGTCCAAGTATTCAAAGAGATCCCAATAGGTTTAAAAAGGAATTTATTCGCAAAATCAAGAACAGTTACATTAATTCTTTGTTGTACGATTGCTAGTAAGAGATAACTGAGTCCAGAATGGTAAACAAATTTAGAACCAGGATCTGAAACCATTTTCATATCAAGGACAAATTTTACCCAATCAGAACTAACCATTAGTTGTCGGTACAGATTGGAGGAATCAGAATAAGAAGAATTCCATTCATCCCATTCTAAACCACTTCTCATCTGGAGAAGATGTTTAACAGTCATATTCGATTTCCGAGAATCCATATTGGTAAATAACTTGTTTGGAAAAAAATCAATGACATAGTCATTTAACGATAGATATCCTTTATCTATTGCTATACCAACAATTGCTGAAGTGACACTTTTTGATACTGAATAGCAGATATGATCGAAATCTTTATTGTAACCTAAAAAGTAATTTTCCTTTACGATATATCCATCTTTAATTAGTAGAAAACTATCTAAACCATAATATTGATCAGCTATAAATGAATCCATGTCTTCCAATATATTTGAACTTATATTCATTTCTTCAGGTGTTTTAGTTCGCCATTCTATCGTAGGCCAATATACAGAGGTATTTTCATTATTAACTGAACTTGATTGTAAGAAAATATTATTAAATGTCATAAAAATGCTGATCAAGAATATTAAAATTGTTTGCCTTCTCAAAGACTTCAGTGTCTCCGAAAGATTAATTTATGAAAACAAAGTTTGATTTTAATAATATTTAAGTTTACTGCAAAGAGATACCTTGTGATTTCTTACTAGATTTGTAAGTAAGATAATGAAATATCTGGGTACCTATTAATGAGGAAACCACAACATCTGACAAATAATGTGCTCCTAAAACAATCCTACTCATGCTTATGAGGAAAATCCATATTAGAACAAAAATTTTAGCCAAAAAGCGTAGTTTTCTTTTTTTGGGATTAATAAGGACAATTATGGGAAATACCATCCATGCCATAGCTACATGTCCAGAAGGAAATGATAGATTACCATTTATACCCTGTGGATAAAACCACAAAGTGAAATTAGAATGATCAGTGGTTAATTCACGAAATCTAACTCTTCCCCAGAGAAGTTTTAGTGTTTGTACGAGAAATAATGGAAATATTATAGCCATTCTCAAGGTTATATGAGAAAACTCTGAAGAAATAGATTGAGAAGATAAAAAAAGAGTTAACAATGTCGTTATAAAAATACTGACTAGTAAAAGAAATAAGTCTAAGAGGAATGTCTGATCTAAAATAAATATAGAAATTATTATATCCTTGGTCACAAAATAGAGAAAAATGGAACTTAATAAAAATTTCAACTTTTGCCATAACTTATTATACTTATTATTGAGTGTAAATAATAAGATAGCTAAATAAATACAAATATATCCTGGTACTTCCCCAAAATCGGCTAGAAATTGAGCCCACCAAGATTTTGGATCAAATAAAATCTCTGAGATTATTATATCACCTATTGTTCCAATCAATAAAAAGATGAACAATATTAAAGAAATTTCAAAGTTTTCATTATAGAATATTAAATTTTTAATTTTCTTCAAGATTTGAGTTTGGTTCACAGTTCTCCAGTTTCAACTATTCTTAATAAGCACTTCCAAAAATGTTTATCAGAGTTGATAATTATGCGATGTCAATTTGTTTTTACTCCTTGGGAGAGCAAAGCCCTAATTGCAAAAGCTATTCTTCAACATCCCTTAATAGAGGCAACTCTTGAAGAGGGAGTCATAGGAATAGGTAGAGGAACAACAAATGCATATATAATTAAGGAAATATTAAAACACACTGAAAATGAAGACTTTTCCTTTGATATTGGTAATTATGTAGCAGGTTGTGTTGATGGTAGTCTTTGGGAAAGTCATCCAGACACACGTGCTCCAGAAATTGCTTTCATTGATGGGAAACCCAACATTCAACCAATGAATCAGACTATAGAAGAAGCAGATGTCCTATTGAAAGGCGCGAACGCAATAGGCTCTGAAGGAGTGGCAGGAGTGTTATGTGCACACCCACAAATGGGAACAATGGGAACAATTTATGCTAGAGCATTGGCAAGGGGAATCACTATTATTGTCCCAGTCTCTTTAGAAAAACAAATAACTCATGCAATTACAGAAATTCTTCCTCTTTTAGGGGGTCAGGTCAATATTGATTATGTCCATGGATTACCGGTTAGTCTATTTCCTGTAGTTGGTGGAGAATTATTTACAGAAATTGAAGCAATCGAATTTTTAGCTCCTAGTTCAGATGTTTACCATATAGGTTCAGGGGGAATATACAAAGGTGCAGGCGCAGTAATTTTAGAAGTTAATGGAGTTGAAGAGGAGTTAAAAGATATGATTTCTATTTATGAAGAAATTAAAAAGATTACACCATTAAATGTCAATCTAAAACCACATTCATAACCTTTAACCTAAATTGCTCAATCCTTCTTCGATTTTGTTAAGAATAATCTGAATTTCCTCGGGTTGTATGATTAAAGGGGGGAAGAAATTTATTAACTTGTTTGAAATTTCCACAATAATCACAGAAAACCCCATTTTTAATCATACTAAGAGTAAAGAATAATGAAAATAATTCATCTTCAAATTCAATCCCCCACATTAATCCACGACCCCGAACATCAATAATTTTTTCTGATTTTTCCTTTATTTCTAATAAACCCTTTTGAAACAAGTTTCCCATCTCTTGAACATGTTTCAAGAAACTAGGTTCAGAGATAATTTCCAACATCTTTCGTGTTACAAAACATCCCAATTCAGATCCCCCAGTTGTTGATATATGTAGAAAAGGATCTTCCTCAAATACTTCCTCTAGAAATGGTTTATAGGAGGTGGTACTTAACGGATAAACTCCTGCAGACATTCCTTTAGCGAGAACTATAATATCAGGAACAATTTTTTCATCTGGATAAACTCCTCCATGAATCCCCCACAGCTGGCCTGTTCTTCCTAAACCTGTTTGGACTTCATCTATGATCATTATTGTTCCAGTTTCATTACAAATCTCTCGTATTTCAGAAAAATACCCTTTTTCCGGAATTAATATACCCCCTGTGGCTGGAATTGTCTCGAATATTACTGCAGCAGTCTCCTCCGTGATTGATTTATGAAGTATGTCTATATTACCAAATGGTACGTGTTTAAAATCCGTTAAATTCCAATGAAAAGGTTCTCTGAAACTTTTTGAACATGCTCCTAATGCAAATCCAGTTACTCCATGATATGCTTTATCTGCTGAAATTATTTGTGAGCGTTTCGTATATCCTCGTGCAAGCTTAATACTCAAGTCAATTGCTTCCCCCCCTCCTACTGAAAACATGGTTTTCGATATATCTCCAGGAAGAAGTGTAGCTAATTCTTTTCCGAGTAAAGCACGTTGTTCACTAATTAAGTGATGATCGCCAATATCTAGACCAGCTTTTAATCCATCTGTCAATGCTTTGTCTATTTCAGGATGATGACTTCCTAAATTCTTAACTCCACCTGACGTATGACAGTCAATGAGTTTCAAAGGTGGATCGTCTTCTCTTAATCCTTCTAACATTTCAATGTAAATCCCATATCGCTTACCCTGTACCATTTTAAGATTTAATTGTTCAAAAAAACTCGATTTGGGTTTACATACATGTTGAGAATATATCTCAAAAATCTCAGATGTTTTCATTAAAAATCCTTTCTCTCTGTTAATTTTCTTTTTTATTCGATATTTTTAATTGATAAAGATTCCCACCTAGAAAATGTTAAGTATTTTATAAGTTACGATTTTTTTTATGTCAATATTTATTCTTGTAACTAAATTTAAGCAGTTTGATTTTGCATCACGTAAAAAACAAGGCCAAGAATTCCTTAAATTGGTAAAAGAAAAAGTTCCAACGGTCAAATGGATTGCTCACTATGCTATTTTGGGACCTTATGATTTTTTAGATATTTTTGAAGCAAAAGATGAGATTGAAGCAGCTAAAGTATCTTTATTATCTCGATCAACTGGAGCTAGTTTTGCTGAAAGTTGGACTGCTATTTCCTATCCTGAATTCTTGACTTTAGTGGAAGAAATTAAATAATATCTTCGTTAAACTGCTATTAAGTGTTGATTGTTAGGAGTACTGGAACATAAAGATATGCAAAGAAAATACTTCCAGCACTACTTGTAATTATGACTGTTTTTAGTAATTGTACAGCTGCTTCTCGATTCTGCTTTTTTAATAGCTGAATACTGACGATAATTTCAAGAATTCCCAAAATAAATGGACTAATACTCACAACTAATATTCCTTGACTCATCAATAGCAAGTTAATTACTGTAAGTCCTATAACTCGTAGAATTATTATTGAAGAAGTTAAGATTGAAGCTCTTTTCCACCCCAAATATACTGCGGTTGTAAGATCTCCAATCTGCTCATCGGTGTCTAAATCAATTAGAATGGTAGGAAGGTGAATCCCAGAAATAAGTAATAGACCAAAACCAATTGCTAGGATTAATTTTTCAGGTGGAATATAGATTTCCGGACCTAAAAGAGAAATGTAGAAGGGTACAAAAAATCCAATTATGAACATAGTAATAAGAAGATCAAGAAAAGGCCGTGATTTAAAACGGATAGGAGGAATTGAATAACATAAAGATCCCAAAATTCCCATTGTGTATGCTAGTAAAGCTAGGAACAATTTTTTAAAAATAAAAGACTTGGGAATAAATATAAAATTTAAAGGAATTACACTTACCCATATTACTAATATCCAGATAAAAATATTTTTCTTTTTTATATTTAGTGAATATGCCATTGGGTTTCTTAAAGAAAACGTACGTGGATTTAACTTATCAGAATATCGATCATAATAACCATTAAGAGCGAAATGGCCTGCTGTAAACAAAAACACACTACACCCTCCAATGAGGATTGATACCACTGGAAAGCTATAGAATAACCCAAACATAACCGCAACAATACCAAACAAAAAACACCATTCTGGTCGTGAAAGGCCGATTAACTGGATTAGATGTTTAAAATATGCGCTCATTAAGTATCCATACCAATAGTCAAGTAATTTTGGTATTTACTCCTAATTTAACCTAGGTTTTTGTATTTTTCAGCTGGATAACTCTTATTAGCTTTATAATTTTTAGTAAACTAACCCAGACATCGGATACAGCCTTCTTTACTTCCTACCAAACCACTTCGCTTTGTTGTTTGACAATTGGAGCACACAATTTCGCCACAATTAGAACATGTTGTTAAATGTTTGGTACATACTTCCTTTAAACAGGAAGTGCATTTTCCTATATGATCTGAGCACTGGAAAGTTTCACAAAGGGGGCAAAGTAATATTAATCCCTTTTCTTGGCATTTTTCACAATATGCCTTTCCACACGTTTCACATTTTATAAGATGACTTGTTCTTTGACAAAAGTAGATCTGACAGCCATTACATTGAAACCGATGACGTGGACAGATAATTTTACCACAAAGGGGATCTCCACATTTAGTTGCATGAGAAAAACAGATATTCCGCGAACATCCTTCATGTTCACATACTCGGTGATGCTTATCACAACTCCCACTAGTACAGATATCACATCGTAGAATATGTTCTTCACATAGGAGCATATCACAATCTGGATTAGAGCATAAATATCCGATAGGTAATTCTAAATCACAAATAGAGCAATATCCATACAAACCTACCGTATTAAACGAATTAAAATTAAAACTGACCGTCAATTCAATCTCAGGATTTCCTGGATTCTGTAATTTTACCTGACCAATTGTACGGGGAATCCAACATACATATTTATCTTTGATTTCTATTTCGGATTCACTAGGTCGATAATATTCTTTGGGTCGATGTCGATTTCGTATTTCTTCTATTTCCTCTTTTACTACCGCAATTGCTTTCATTTCTTCCTCATTGAGCTTTTCTAATTCTTTATCTAATCCCTCTTCTGCGAGCATATGCTCTGCAATTTGAAAATTTAATTTCTCAATTGATTTATTTTTTGATGTAATAGATTTTCTAATTGCTATTACAGGTTTATTTTCTGCTTCTCTTTCGCCTATCGATGCTTCTAGATCATTTAGTTCTTGAAGAATTATTTCAATTTGGGATTTTTTCTCTCGTGATTTTGTTCTAGCCTTCATTAAATTATTTTGAATTTTATCTTTTTTAACCAAATACTGCTTTTTAATGGCTTCAATCCGTTGATTCAAAAAGTGATGTAATATTTCTTGTTCTTGGCTTTCTATTTGAGTTCTAGCTTCTGGAAATGTTTTAATCAAAAACCAAATAATATTTCTATCCGTTTTTTCAACTCTTTCTTTTGAAACATAAGCATATTTATTAAATTCTGGAGTTAAAACTAATTTACTGGCGACTTCCGTATCTTGGAGAAATATAGAATCAATTGCTGATTGTTTCCAATTTAAATCTTGAGTTAAATCTAATGATCGTTGAAACTCTTGATATAATCGGAGATCTTGCTTCGTGCTTTTAGGTAAGGGGAGTTTTCGTTCCATTTGGAC